>JAEEWY010000067.1 GCA_016291275.1 Methanobrevibacter sp.
CCTGCTTTAATAACTAAAATCTCTAAAATTAACTTAATTAATAATTTCTAACTAGATTTCTAACTATTTAACACTTAATTATTTATTAAATATATTATTTAAAATTGTGTATTAGAAAGGGAAAAACTTGGAAAATCATACAAATTTTTAAAAAGTTATGGCCTCTCAAAAAAAATATAAAACTAATGTATAAATAAAATAAAAAAGATATACATATAATACTATAAGATAATGTATGATTTACCCATATTGTTCTATGAGAAACATACAGAATCCTATATTATGCTTACATATTGTCCTATCAGATTTCATGCTTAGATCATAGGGCAAATTAATATATTAAAACAAGATTAATTCGGTGAAAAAATGAAGGAAATAACAGCAATACTGCTTATTCTTATAGCACTTATTGGAATAATTTCCATAATAATTGTTAAGATATACTATAAGGATAAGGAAAAAGACAACGAGGAAGAAAGATTAGCGGAATTCATCAATAGCACAAAAGCGGACTATGACAATGAAAAACGTGCAAGAACCAGAAAAGCACAAAGAAGAAACCGTGCTAACTTAAGTGAAGCTCAATTATATGCAAACACTATTGATGATGTTGAAAATGGAGATGTAGGTGGAACAACTGCTTTATTGAGACAAAGGGCAAAAGCTATGGATGAAGCTCCTCAAAAACAAGCTAGAAGAGTTAGAAGAGCCCAACCTGTTCCTAAAAAGGTTCCTAGAACCCCTGAAAGAGTAAAAACCCAAATGACTAAAGAAGAAGAGGTTAAATCTTTCCAAGAACCTATTAAACCAGAACATACTGCAACAATTAACAGTGCAAGACAAGGAGAAAAACAGCCTGAAGCTCGTCAAGTGCCAATGACTGAAAAGCAAAAGGAATTCATCTCTGGTGAAGCTAATAAGTTAGTGGTTGAAGAAGGGGAAGGAAATGTAAAGGTAGTTAAGTCTGTAAAACCTGCTGAAACCATTGAAGAAATTAAGGAATCTGCAAAAATTGAAGAGGAAGCTCAAGCAGAAGAAATTGTTGAAGCTGAAGCAGAAACAAAAGATGAAATCGTTCAAAAAGCTGAAGCAGACACTGCGGATTTAATCAAGAAGATTGAAAAGGCTAAAGAGGATGTTGAAGAGAAATTAGCAGACATTTCAGCTGAAGACATTGAAGCGGTTAAAGAAAAAATGGCTAATGAAGAGGAAGCTGAAACTCCAGATATTGGAACCACTATTGAAAAGATCAAACAAGCATCTGAAGCTAAGGAAGAGGCAAAAGCAGAAATCGAAGCGAAAGTGGAAGAAGTCAAAACTGAAGTTAGCGAAGCTCCTAAAGCTGAAGAAACTTCCCAAACTGCAGAAGATTCCTATCATGATGATTTACATATCCTATTGAATAAAGAAGAGCCGGTTGAAGTTGATGAAAGTCCTGAAAATGACTTTGTTACAATCAATTCAGAAAAAGAAGAAAAACCATCCACTGGAAATGAATTGATTAACAGTGCAATAAAATCAATCAGAAACTTCAGAAAAGCAAATGCTCCACAACAGCCAACTGTAGTGGAAACTAAAGTTGACATTGTTCCTGAAGATTATGCTCAAGATTTAGGAGATGGAATTGAATACATTGGAGATACAATTACAATCACTCCTATACATGAAGAGGAAAGAGACTTAGCAAAAACTCAACCAAATGAAGATGTAGACAAGATCTATAAGGAAATCAATAAGGAATCATACAATAAGACTGATGATGAGGAATTATCCGATTCCTTCGAGGATGTGACTGATGAAACATCCGAAAAAGATGCAAATGTCTACACTAAAGAGGATTATAAGAAGATAGAAGCTAAAGAGAAAGAGAAAGTACGCAGAGCAGAAAACACTAAAAAGATTTTAGGATCAAAAGGCATTAGCGAAGAAGAGCTCCGCAAAAGGTCTGAAGCTAAAGCTAAGTCCAAACGCACTAGAAGAGCTGCTCATGCAGAAGAGCCTGTAGAAGATGGTCAGAAGAGATTGATGATGCATAAGGCTAAAACCGATGTTGAAGAAGTATACATCAATGGTACCTTATTTGAACTAAAAGTAGGTCAAATTGTTATCTTTGACATCAATGGTGAAAGCTATTCAAGCCAAATCTTAAGACTTAAACCAGGCTACATTGGAATAAGATACAGATCTAAAAAGATTTGGATCAAATCCAATACAGTTAAAAAGATTTTAAAATAATTAAATAGTTTAAATAGCTTAAATTCTATTTTAACTATTTTAATTTATTATTTTAAAAACTAAAATTAAATTTTAAAATTTTTATTTAAAAAGAATAAATTTATTTAATTAAAAAAAAGCCGAATTAATCTTAAATAAATTTATTTCCTTCTTTTATTTTTAAAAAAAGTTTTAATTTTTACTTAATATTTTATTTTACTTTTCTACTTTACTTTTTTACTTGTTGATATTAAGCAAATTAGAATAATATTCTATAGTTTTATCCAATCCTTCATCTAATTTTACATTAGGTTCCCAATCCAACTCTTTTTTTGCTAAAGAGATATCCGGTTTTCTTTTGCTTGGATCATCACTTGGCAATGGGCAAAATATAATCTCCGATTCTGAATTGGTCTTTTGAATGACCTTTTGAGCCAAATCAAGAATTGTGAACTCTTCAGGGTTTCCAAGATTAACAGGCCCTAAGAAGTCTTCTCTTGAATTCATCATCCTATAAAGTCCATCAATCATGTCAACGATATAGCAGAAGCTTCTTGTTTGACTTCCATCACCATAAACAGTGATATCTTCTCCCTTTAATGATTGGATAATGAAATTTGAAACAACTCTTCCATCATATGGATCCATGTTAGGACCATAAGTATTGAAAATCCTTACAACCTTAATTTTAGTTGAATAAGTTCTGTTAAAATCAAAAAATAGTGTTTCAGCTGCTCTTTTTCCTTCATCGTAACAAGCTCGAACTCCAATAGGATTTACATTGCCTCTGTACGATTCCTTTTGAGGATGTTCCAATGGGTCTCCGTATACTTCACTGGTACTTGTCTGAAGGATTTTAGCATCATTTTCACGAGCAAGCTCAAGCAAGTTCAAAGCGCCTATAACATTAGTCTTCAATGTATCAATAGGCATTTTAAGATAGTGTGGAGGGCTTGCAATAGATGCCAGGTTATAAATTTCATCAATGCTTTCATCAATTTCCAAAGGCTCTATGATGTCATGCTTTATAATGCTAAATAAGGGGGAATCAAAATCCTTTATATTATCCATATTACCTGTAGAGAAATTATCTACACAGATAACCTTTTCTCCTTTATTGAGCAAGTAGGAACAAAGGTTTGAACCTATAAATCCCGCTCCACCACAGACCAAAATTGTTTTCATAGTTTTACCCATTAAATGTTTGTTTCAACTATTAAATATATTGCATTGAATAAAAAAAAAATCATTATTTTCTAAAGAAATTCATGAATGCCCTTAATGGCTTTGTTAATTTCCAACTTTTAGAGGACAATAAACTTTTATTAAAGTCATTTAACTTCTTAATCTCTTTCTTTAATTTCTTATTGTCCTTATTTAGCTTCATATTCTTTTTCTTTAATGATTTCAATTCCTTATTCAGATTCTCATTATTTGTTTTCAAGTCATAAAGCTCATTTCTTAAATCATACTCAAAATGATTATTGGATTCGATAACATTATTGAATAAGCTCCTGTTTTTTGCATATAATGTGGAATAAAACTCATCATATTTTTCATGGCCAATGATCTTTTCAAAATCCTTTTTCATTTCTGTGAAGAAAAATTCCTTGAACTCAACCATAATCAAATTATAACGGGTGTTGATGAGCCTAACCTTTCTATTGTATAAGAATTCCTTAAAATCTTCAAAATGGCCATAATCCATGAATGTTTTGAAAATTAGGTTATTTGTTTTGATTGTATGAACACTTTTCTCATTATGGGAATGAACTAAAGAACTTGAATGAACCCTTCTTGTATAAAGGATTTTATCATAGAAATAAATTCTGCGGGAATTGAACATTATCTCCCAAAAGAAGATATTGTCATGATAAATCAATTCCAAAGGAAATTGTGCACCACTTTTCTTAATCAAATCATGACTGTAAAGCTTAGACCATGGAGTGACACATATATCAAAAATTGTATTTCCGATATCTCTCCAGTCAAAAACATCATCCCCTACTACTTCATGCAATCTAGGCATTGTAAAATAGGAATCTTCAAAATATTTATCAGTATCCTGATCATAATTGATTGCTTTAAAGATTACAAAATCCAATTCCTTTTCTTCCATAATGTTATAAAGCTCTTCAAGTGCATTTAAGTCAAGAATATCGTCAGCATCCATAAAATAAACATATTTGCCTTTTGCCTTGCTAAGGCCAGTATTTGTAGCGCCACCTGGACCTTGATTTTCCTGTGTGTAGACTTGTACACGGCTATCCTTTGAAGCATAGTATTCCAATCGCTCCAATGTAGTGTCAGTTGAACCATCATCAACACAGATAATCTCCAAATCCTTAAAGCTTTGATTGATTATAGAATCAATAGCCTCATCCAGATAATCAATAGCATTGTATGCAGGAATAATAACAGATATTTCCACCATAAATACACCAAACAGTTCAAAATAATATAAATCTTAAATAAAACTAAAAAATTAAAAAAATAAAAAAATAAAAAATCAAGGATAAATAATTAAATGAAATTAATTATTTATGCGCATAATAAAAGATTAATTCATCATCTTTTATCTCATCAAGTCTAGCAAATCCGAATCTTTCAAATTGGACAATGTCTCCAACTTTCAAGTCATTGCAGTCGATTTCACAAAGACCTTCAGTAACAGATGCATCATCCATTACAACCTTAGCTTTAATTGCATCAGTTGGAACCCATTGGATGATTCTTGCTTTAGCATCTCTTGCATCTTCAAAGGATTTGCTGTGGAATGATGCATTTCCATCCTTGATTTCAACATTCACTGCATCCATCAAACGGCTGATTCCATCAGTCAAATCAGCTTCAGGGACATAGACTTCACTGTTGAATACAAGGGTTCTGTTTCCCCTTTCCTCAAAGTCAGGGTGCAATGGCCTTTCAATAGCTAATCCTAAATCATCTTCAGGCACATCAGCAATATCTATTTTTACAGGATTTGGAACAAAGAAATACCTGTTTACCTTTTGCTCAATGATATTTCTGTTTAATCCATAAATCTTTTTCCAACTGATTGCAGAGTCAGACATTTTGATACCTATTTCAACCATCAATTGAGTGATAGTTTCAGGTTGGATTCCTCTTCTTGCAATAGCTTTTAAGGTTCCAAGTCTTGGATCATCCCAGCCGCTGTAAGTGCCGTCTTCAATTCCAGCCATAGCTTTGGAAGTACTGAGTGCAATGTCTTCCATTTTCAATCTTCCGTAATGGATAAACTCAGGAATTTCCCAATCCATATGCTGGTAAAGATACTTTTGCTTTTCACTGTTTGCAAGGTGGTCTTTTCCTCTTAATACATGGGTCATGCCAAGCAAATGGTCATCTACAGATACAGAGAAGTTCATCATAGGGTAAACTCTGTATTTAGTGCCCATTCTTGGATGTTCCTCTTCAACAATTCTCATTGCTACCCAATCACGAATAGCTGGATTCTTATGATTTATATCAGTTTTAACTCTAAGTACCGCTTCACCTGCTTCCATTTCAGGGAACTTTTTCCAAAGTTCCATATTCTCTTCCACAGTATTGTCTCTGCATGGGCAAGCTTGGCAATTGTCCTTAAGCTTTTTGAACTCTCCACCATCACAGGTACACATATATGCTGCTCCACGCTTGATTAGCTCTTCAGCATATTGGTAATAGATTTCAAAACGGTCACTTTGGTAGTAGACTTCATCAGGCTCGATACCTAACCATTTCAAATCCTCTTGAATCAATTCATAAGCAGGTTCGTAAATACGTTTCGGATCGGTGTCTTCAATTCTCAATATGAATTTACCGCCACATTTCTTAACATATTCCCCATTAGGAATAGCTGCCCTTGCATGTCCAATATGCAATGGACCACTTGGGTTTGGAGCAAAACGCATTACAACATCCTTGTTTTTACCTGGAAGCTTTGGAAGACCTTCTTCTTTCTTTTGTTTTTTCTCTTCAACAGCAACTCCCAATTCTTCCATTTTTGCCTTTTGTTCTTCTGGAGAGAGTGCATTTACCTGAGCTACAATCTTACCAGATAAAGGACCAATTTCCTTAGCTCTTGGTCTAAGTTCTGGCTCACTGCTCATAATGGAACCCATAACAGCTCCAGGATTCGCACTTCCCTTATGTTTAGCTGCATTCAATAATGCATGTTTAAATACAATTTCTTCTAATTCATCCATAAATATCACAAAATAAATAAATTTTAAAAAAAGTGTTTGAATTAAATAATGTTCAACAATAGATTAAATTAATAATTTTAATTAAAATTATGTTATAATTTATGAAACTAAACTTATATAAATATAATTAAAAATAGCCTTAAATCTGGTTAAATAATTTAATGAAAATTGAAAAATAGGTATAAATCTAATATGAATGTAATAAAATTACAAACATATTAGATAGGCAAATCTAATAAATAGGTTTAGCAACAATATTTATCAGACAATATAATTTTTAAGCATTTTGATATTTAAATTATTTGATATAAATGCCCCTTTCGAGAAATAAGGAAAAATTATTTAGATATACCTAAATATATCTGATTAAATCAATTTTCTAAATTGGATTCAATGTCTGTAGATTCAAGCTTCATTATAACTGGCCTTAATCCGTCATTGCAGGATACAATAGCTACTCCAGGGGTTTTAATCCAGTCCTCATAATACCATATTTCACTTGCACCATGAGCCAATGCAAACACATATTGATAAATCGCCTTCCACGCTTCATCACAAAATCCTTCAGGTTTTGCATAATCTGCATAATAGACTTCACCCTCTTTCATTAAGGGACAGATGGATAATCCTTCAACACCATATTCCTTAGCAAGATCCTCTTGAAATGTAGTCTTTAAAATTGTAATCTTAACTTTCTTCATAATTAGAAATTAGTTGTTTTTAGTAATTATAATTAATGTTATGTAGATAAGTTGCACTAAATAAATGAGATTTCTGATATAAATTAATATAAATAAAAAACCAATTAATAATTTTATAAGTATTGATACTTAAATATAATTTAATCAATCATCTTTTTAATTAAAATAAATGAAAAATTTTATGAAAAATTTACTATATGAAACTATGTAAAAAATGCTGATTTTTCAATTAAGAAATTTCGAAATCGAAATAATGTTTTTAGCAACAAAATTTCAAAAATTTTACAGTAGAAATACACCTCTCTCTAATATATGAAAATTTTTGTCAAATAATGAATTCTCTTTATAAAGAACTGTAAAAAAATAAACTAATTATAAATATTAGGCAATTAATAAAATTATATGATGAAGAGATAAATCAATTTTTTCAAGACAGACATTCAATGACAAAAAATATCAATATATAAAGAAAAACATGTGAAAAAATATCTATTGTATACATTGAAACTGAATTGAAAATTCTCTATGAACAAGAAAATAATTTACAAATACTAAAATATAATAGGTGGAATTTAAAATGGATGGAAGATTAGATATAGATTCCTTTGAAAAGGCCATAAACGGTTTAAATAAGAATTTAAGTGATGTGGGATTGCTCTTTAGAGCAAATATGCCACTCCTTGCAACAGACGCTACCCAAGAAACCAAGGAAAATTGTGTTGACAAGATGTCTGATAGAATAGCGGAATTGCTTGATTCATTTAGGGAAAGCTATTCCTACTACAATGACTTTTATGAAAAGATGAAAGAGAACATCAGAAATGACAATATTGAAAATCCAGAGGAATACGAT
>JAEEWY010000068.1 GCA_016291275.1 Methanobrevibacter sp.
TGTTATATTAATTTAATTTCTTTTTTATAGTAATTAATCTTTCACTAAGTTTATATATTTTTAAAGAGAAAATAATTTTAAATTAAGATATTATTTTTTGCTGTTTAAAAACAAATAAAAATTGATTGCTATGACACTTGTATTAATTGGGCCAGCATGTGAAGATCTAATAATAATTGGAGATGAGGAAAGCTCTAAAGTAGGTGGAGCCAGTTTTTTCCAAAGTTTTGTCTATGAAGAATATTATGATGATTATTTAGCAATAATGAATGCTTCAAATGTTGACTTGATTGATGAATTTCCAGATAAGTCAAAAGTAAAGCTAATTTTAAAGGATGAAACTCATCATTTCATCAATGAATATCCCGATAAGGATAATCTTGATATGAGAAAGCAATCAACCAACTTTGCAGATATACCTATACTTGCCGATGAGATAAAGAATATTCTAGATGAATGTGAAATTGATGATGGTGATATTGATGCCTTTGTCTTGACACCACTTAACAGCAACGATTTTCCAATTGAAACTTTAAAATTTCTGAAAACTTTTGATGTTCCAATTTTTATTTCACTTCAAGGTTTTCTAAGATTCAAGGATGAAAACAATTCGATGATATTAAAACTATCTGATGACCTAAAATATGTTTTTGATATAAGTGATACAATTTTCATGGATGAAGGCGAATTTGATATCATAAAATGTGAAAAATTTGAAGGTTCAACATTAGTTATCACAAATGGAAGTAAAGGTTCAAGAATTATTGATAGTAATGACATAACTATTAAAATAAATGCAGTTAAATGTAATAATATTGTAGATGCTACCGGATGTGGTGATACTTATATGGCGGCATATATATCAGCAAGGTTAAAAAACAAAACTTTTAAAAATTCTGCAGATTTTGCATCAATGATAGCAAGTCAAAAATTGGAAAATTTTGGACCTTATAAAAAATCATAAAAATTTAAAAAAATAAAAATTCAGAAAAAAATAAAAAAATTAAAAATAGAAAAATAGGAAAAAAATTAATTCCTATCTAAAATGTATAATGTATGTTGTGCAATTTGTACAAGCATACTGAACTGCTTGAAGGGAATGCATAAATCATATTGTCAAGATCTTCAAGGCTGATTTTTTGATTGATGATGAATGTAAACATATTTGCCACATTTTCAGCATCTGCTGCCATGATTTCTGCACCGACTATTTGAAGGTCATTATCTACAATAACCTTTGCTTCAGCGGTTCTGTCGTTTTTAAGCTCAAGTGAATATGATTTTCCATATTGGATTCTATGTACCTCGTAGCCATCCATCTCTTCAGCTACAAAAGCAGGAACTCCAACTGTTGCAATTCTTGGTATTGTATAAGCAACTGCAGGAACAACAGGATAAACTATTTTTTCCGGATTTTCTTCCAATAATGCTTTTCCAAGGTATTTTGATTGATGGATTGCAACTGTTACAAGCTTAGCAATTCCACTATCAGCAACATCACCGCATGCATAGATATTAGGAACTTCAGTTTGAAGGTATTCATTAACCTTAATTCCTCTTTTAGTGTATGTCAAGCCTACATTCTCAAGACCAATGTCCTCTACATTTGCCTCTCTACCCATAGCTGCAATGACATAGTCTCCTGTTAAGCTTAATCCGCTTTCACAGTTTACTGTAAATGCATTCTCATAAGCCTTATTGTCTATTTTTGCATCAGGATCCCTTAATTTTTCATCAGTATTCAATGCATTTTCAAGATTAAGGATTCTTTCTTCTGGATTATCTATTGCAACATTATCGTCTTTAATGATTTCTGTTACTGTTTCATTAAAGTGGAATCTGATGTTTTTCTCTTTAAGTATTTCAATTACATGTTGAACATATGGCTGGTGGAAGTATTTCAATGCCATGTCTCCTCTGATGATAACATCCGCTTCAAGGCCTGCTTCTGCAAGGATTGATGCAAATTCCATTCCTACAAATCCGGCTCCTATGATTATTGCATGCTTTGGAAGCTCATCAATGTCTAAAAAGTCAGTGCTGTCATGCAAGTATTCCTTTCCAGGAATGTCTGGGATTACAGGTTTCAAACCGGTACAAATGACTATCTTCTCTGTGGTGAATTTATCTTCTCCAACTTGAACTGTATGTTCATCAATGATTATTCCCTTTCCATGAGCTACATCAAGATCATATTCCTTGAATTTTCCATCAAGGAAAGGAGCCATATTTGCAATTCTCTTACGTTTCAATTCCATTAATGCTGTCCAGTCAACATCGAAATCTCCAGATTTTCCACATCCTTCGAAGTTGTCTGCCAATGCTTTTATTTCATATGGGGCATCAAGAAGCGCTTTTGAATTGCAACCTCTGTTTGCACATGTTCCACCATATAGGCTTTCTTCAACGATTAATATTTTAAGGCCTGCTTTTCTTAAGAAACGGCCTCCTTGCCATGCTGCATTTCCACTTCCAATATATATTACATCATAATCCATAATATCATCTGTTATTTTAAAATTAGTTAAGTATTTGTTAGATATAGTATAAATTATTATCCTTAAAAATAATTGAGAATAATTAATTGAACTTTAAAAAATAGAAAAGATAGAAAAGATAGAAAAATAGTAAAAATAGAAAATTTAAAAAAAGTTAATTTAATTTAAATGATTAAATTTTTAAATTATTAAAAAAACGATAGAAACTAAAAAAGTAAATTGAGAAGAATTATAATTCTCCTCTTTCCCTTCTCTCATCGAGAAGTTTTAAACCGATTTCTCCTAATTTGTATTTTTGGATTTTACCACTTGTGGTAAGTGGGAACTCATCTACAAAGAATACATATTTAGGAACTTTATATCTTGCAATGCTTCCGATACAGAAGTCTCTGATGTCCGCTTCGGTAACATCATCATATCCAGGTTCCTTGATAATGAATGCACCAACGATTTCACCGTATTTCTCATCAGGAATACCTGCCACTTGAACGTCTTGAACACATTCATGGGTGAAGAGATACTCTTCGATTTCCCTTGGATAGATGTTTTCTCCACCACGGATGATCATGTCCTTGATTCTTCCTACAATTGAATAGTATCCATCTTCGTCCACAGTAGCTAAGTCTCCAGAGTGTAGCCATCCATCCGGTTCAATGGTTTCAGCGGTTTTTTCTGGCATGTTGTAGTAACCTTTCATTACATTGAAACCTCTGCACATGATTTCACCAGTTTCACCAGGTCCAAGTTCCTCACCGGTTTCAGGATCTACGATTTTTACTTCAATATTAGGGAATTTTCTTCCTACAGTAGTGGTCTTTTTCTCAAATGAGTCAGCTGCATTGGTTTGAGTAAAACCCGGTCCGGCTTCTGTAAGACCGTATACACTGGTGATCTCTTTCATGTTCATCTTGTTGATTGCATCCTTCATGGTTTCAACAGGGCAAGTTGAACCTGCCATGATACCAGTTCTTAATGAAGACATGTCAAACATATCAAACATAGGGTGGTTCATCATACCAATGAACATGGTAGGCACACCATAAATGGAAGTGCACTTTTCCTTTTGGATAGAGGAGATAGCAAGAAGAGGGTCATACTCTTCAAGAACGACCATGGTTGAACCATGGGTAATCACTGCCATTACACCTAATACAGTTCCAAAACAGTGGAATAATGGCACTTGTAAGAGAAGTTTGTCCTTTTCAGTATAATTCATATTCTCTCCAATGTAGTAACCATCATTTAGAATGTTACGGCTTGTAAGCATTACACCTTTAGGGAATCCTTCAGTACCGCTTGTATATTGCATATTGATTACATCATTTTGGGTAACTGCATCCTTGACCTTTTGGTATTCCTCTTCATCATAGTTCATACCAAGAAGCAATAATTCATTAGTGTTAAACATTCCTCTGTGCTTTTCCTGTCCTACATGGATAATGTACTTTAAGTAAGGGAATTTTTCACTGTTTAAGTTTCCTCTTGCGCTTGTAAGCATTTCAGGAACAAGCTCATGAATGATATCGAAATAACTGGTGTCTCTAAATCCATCAGTCATACCAATAGCTTTCATTTCAGATTGGGCTAATACATATTCAAGCTCATGGGATTGGTAAGCTGTGTTTACAGTTACAATAGCTGCACCGATTTTAGCGCATGCAAACATGAATGTTAACCATTCAGGCACATTCTTAGCCCAAATACCTACACGGTCTCCAGGTTCAATTCCGATTGAGAGCATTCCTTTAGCGAGATTGTCTACTCTTTCATCAAATTCTTTATAAGTAAATCTAAGGTTTCTATCTGGATAAATGATAAATTCATGGTCTGGTTGCTTTTCAACCATATTTTCGAAGAATTTACCAATAGGAAGTTCAGTAAATAGTTCACTCATATTTTCACCATTTTAATAATAATTCATTCAGTTGTTATTTTTTGTTTTTTAATATTGCTGTTTTTAATTTGCTTTCGTATAAAGGTTAAATTACTATTGGCTTAATAAGGAGTGTATAAAACAGCTAATATTTTTGCTTTGTCTCCACTGGAGTGTAAATGATGTGGTACAACTGAATCATAGAATATGCTGTCACCTGCAGCTACAGTAAACTTATCCTTACCGTATTCAACTTCAATTTCACCTTCTAATACATAAATGAACTCTTCTCCTTCGTGGGAAGATAATTTATAATCCTCTTCATATGTAATGTCAATTATGTATGGATCGATGTTTCTGTCGATTTTACCTGCACCTAATGAGTGGAATTCTAAATTACTTGCATTAGTTACATCCTCTCTTCCAGAGAAGTATAAAACGTTGTTTGGTTTTCCTCCTCTTACAACAACAGGTCCAAGCTGTGGAGTGTCGTCAAGGAAGGTTCCAACTCTTACTCCAAGGGCTTTTGCCATTTTGGTAAGTGGAGTGAGGGAAGGAATAATTTCACCGTTTTCCATAGCTTGAAGAACTTCTAATTTTACGTCACTTTTTTCTGCAAGTTCTTCAATGGTCATATTTTGTCTTTCTCTAATGCTTTTTACCTTTAAAGCAAATTCTTTGTTTTCTTTCATTTTTTCACCTTTATACTGGATTTTTTAAATTTTGATATTTTTTATTTTTAATTTTATAGTTAGTTTAATATAATTAGAATAATTTCATCATATTCTCTTTTAACGAGTAATTTTACATTAAATGATTAAAAAAAGAGATTTAGAAGTAACAAATTTAATAAAAAAAGATTTTGGAAGTTATTCGTCATCATCAGTATCTGTAGAACCAGAACTTGGTCTTGAATCAGAACTATCTCCTCCACCATTTTCATTGCCGTTTGAATTACTGTTCTGATTATTGTTTGTGTTCTGATTATGTTGGTTTTCAGAATCATCAGAATCATCATCTTCTATAGTGGAATTTGAATCAGTTTCATTATCTGTTTCATTAACTTCTACAACTTTTTTTGGCTCATAAGCTGCGTTTATGGTTGCTGGAACAAAATTATCGTTATCCAAGGCAATCATCTTGTCAGTGTCATTTATTCCTGGAAAGGATGAACTAACAAAATCCCCTGTAAATGCAGCTGCAAAATTACTCAATCCCAAGGCAAGGATTGCAATAACCAAAAATATGCAGAATTTAGCTTTGCGATCAACTTTCAAATTCTCACCTCTTAGAAGTCATTTTTATTTAAGTCATATTAATTGTTATAATATTAATTAATATCAGAATAATATTTATTAAATTAATATACATTATTAATTTTCTTAATAAATAGTATTTATATATTATGGTATAAGTATTATTTTTGGCCTATTTTCTTTTATCTCTTATTTTCTTTCAACATATTGTGATTAAAAACATTTACCCTTGTTAATTCTTTCATTCATTTAGTTTATTTCCTTATTTTTGCTTTTAGCAATTTATTATGGGGAATATTTATATACTTGAAAAACATATAGTATTATGTCGGAAGTCGGAAGCCGTCTTCCGATAGGAAATAAATAATTTTCATTATCAATGAAATTAGTTTATGATTATTATTCAACGGCAAAAACTAATTAAAAATTAATATAATCCTTAAATTTAATCTAAAATTAGTCTAAAACATCAAATTTCATTAATTAGTTTATTGATCAAACTTAATTACTAAAATGCTGTTTATTAAAAAATCATTAGAAATCTATATTTAAAATTATTTATTTCCATAATTTTTATTGAATTGATTTATGAGTAAATGATAATATGGTTATGTTAAGTACAGGAGATACTGCATGGATACTCATCGCAAGTTTATTGGTTCTTTTAATGAGTATTCCAGGAGTAGCTTTCTTTTATAGTGGTTTAACAAAAAGGAAAAATGTATTGAATACAATGTTTTTAACTTTTATAGCATTCTCAATAGCAAGTGTTATTTGGGTAGCTTATGGTTATCCTTTTGCTTTTGGAGATGTAAGTATTAATGGATTGATTTCACAACCAGCACATTTCTTCATGTCTGGAATTGGCATAAATGATTTAACTGGTTCAATTCCAACAATATTGTTTATTGTATTCCAGTTGACTTTTGCAGGGCTTACAGCAGCTCTTGTTTCAGGGGCTATTGTAGGAAGGATGAAAACATCCGCTTGGATGATATTCATCATCGCATGGGTGAGCTTGGTCTATATCCCTATTGCCCACTGGGTATGGGGTGGAGGATGGCTGATGCAAATGGGAGCATTGGACTTTGCAGGAGGTACAGTTGTACATATTAACTCTGGAGTCACTGCTTTAGCATTGGCACTTGTCCTTGGAAAAAGGAAAAATCCTTCATTATTGCCACATAATTTAGGTTATTCAGTTTTAGGTGCAGGGCTCCTATGGTTTGGATGGATGGGATTCAACGGAGGATCTGCTCTTGCAGCTAATGGGCTTGCAGCTTCTGCAATTCTAGTTTCAAATGTTGCTGCAGCAACTGCACTTATCACATGGGTATTGATTGATACAGTGAAAGTAGGAAAACCTACAATGTTAGGCGCTATTACTGGAGGTGTTGCAGGTCTTGTAGCAATTACTCCAGCAGCAGGATTTGTTGATGTTCCAGCAGCAATCATTATAGGATTTATAACTGCATTTGTATCCTACTACGCTATCTATTATTTGAAATCAAGATTTGGTTACGACGATGCATTGGATGTATTTGGAGTTCATGGTCTCTCAGGTGTATGGGGAGCAATAGCTACTGGTATTTTCGCTTCACCTGCAATCAATGAAGCAGCAGGTTTGCTATTTGGAAATCCTAATCAATTAACAATACAAATCATAAGTATTATTGCAACAGCAGTTTATGCATTTGTTATCAGCATAATTCTTGCAAAAATCCTTGATAAGACAATTGGTATCAGAGTTGAAGAAAAAGAGGAAATCGGAGGACTTGATGCAAACTTACACAATGAATCTGGATACAGATTATAGGATAACTTAATGTGGAGTGATATTTATGAAAAGGATAATTGCTGTTATTCGTCAGGAAAAGTTTGAAAGCGTTAAAAAAGCATTGATTGATGCTGGCTGTGAAGGAATGAATGTTTCAGAGGTTAAAGGAAGAGGAAGGCAAATGGGTATCAGGGAATCATACAGAGGTTCCAGTTACTGTATTGATCTCATTCCTAAAACACGTCTAGAGCTTGTAGTCAATGATGAGGATTTGGAACGCATTTTGGATGTTATTGTTGAAAGTGCACACACTGGTGAAGTTGGAGACGGAAAGATTTTCGTTTCTGATGTAGCAGAAGTGATTAGAATCAGAACTGGTGAAAGAGGTTCTGATGCTGTTTAACTCAAGCTTTTTGACCTTCGGTCAAAAACCTTGACCAAAATTCTTTCCTCAGTTGGGAGTAAATAACTCCCTATTTTTTTATTTTATATTTTTTTTTAATTTTCTTT
>JAEEWY010000069.1 GCA_016291275.1 Methanobrevibacter sp.
TTCAATAAATGACATCAGCCCACTTGCAAATGAGTTTACCAGAATCAATGCAGAACTCAATGAAGTTGAAGTTGAAATAGACCAAAAGGAAGCAAACAACGAGCTTAGAAGCAATATGGGAAGATTCGATGTCATCGACATTGATCCATTCGGAACCCCTTCACCATTTGTAGACTCTGCAGGTTATAACCTAAAAAGGGACTCCCTCCTTTGCTTAACTGCAACGGACACTTCCTGCCTTTGCGGTACCTACGAAGAGCCTTGCATTAGAAAATACAATGCACAACCCTACAAAAGCGAATATTGCCATGAGAATGGAATAAGGATTCTCATTGGATTTGCTGCACTCACCCTTGCAAAGTATCAGAAATACATTGAAGTGAAAATGTCACACAGCAGTGAGCATTACATGAGAACCTACCTTAAGGTAAGGAAAGGCTCAAAGGCAACAGATGAATCATTGAAAAACATTGGATATATTGCACACTGCAAGCATTGCCTCTATAGAAGCGAGCACAAAGGCCTTGCATCCAGTGTTCCGGAATTCTGTCCTGAATGCGGTGAAAAATTGATAGTGGCTGGACCTATGTGGTTGGGACCTGTTCAAAATGAGGAGTTCATTGATTCAATGATTGAAATAGCTGAAGAAAAGGATCTTAACCAAAAGGATAAAGTCTTAAAGCTATTGAATTCCTGTAAGATAGAGGCGAATGCACCAAGTACATTCTATGATATCCACAAAGTCTGCAGAGCCTTGAAAATTAGTGCACCTAAGTTTGACAAGGTATTCGATAAGCTACAGGATGGAGGATTCATTGCAGTTAAAACCCATTACAGCCCTCTTGGGATAAAGACAAATGCAAGCAATAAGGAATTGATGGATATTATCAAGAAATTAAGTGAATGAAAAATGCAATAATTATCAGATATTATCAATAAATTGAACAAATGAAAAAAATACAATACTATACTTAATTAAGTATTTTGGATAAGGATAATTGCTTAAAATTGATTTAATGAAAGATTATGCGATTATATTAAAATAAACACTCTAAAATTAAAAATTAAGAACAATGAAGTAATAAAATATACTTTAATTATTTTAAATATACTTTAATTTGAAAATATTTAATAAAAAATAAAATAATCAAATAATAATTAAATTTATCAAAAATAAGAAAAAAATAAGAAAAATAAGAAAAGTTTTATATATAAATTATAACATAATAATAATTGTTGTACTTAATATAAACAATTTAACACGGAACCTAAATTGCAATGTTTTAAAAAAACCCCCTTAGAAATTGCAATTGAGGAAAAATTGAAAAAAGTGAAAATCATGTGTGCAAAAAAGAACGATGAAATAATCAAATTGGACGAAACTGATATTAAAATTCTAAAAATCATCAACGATGACGTTAGAATTTCATACAGGCAAATATCACGTGATTTAGGAATTTCTGTAGGAACTGTACACAATCGTATCGATAAAATGCTTAAATCCGGTGTAATTGAAAAATTCGCACCTGTATTAAACCATAAGAAATTAGGTTATGCGCTTACAAGCATTATTGGCGTTAATGTAAAAGGTCAAGAATTAGAAGCTTGGGAAGCTGAAATCTCAAACAACAAAAATGTTGTTGGACTTTATGACGTTACTGGCCAATATGACGCTATTGTAATTGCTAAATTTAAAGATACTGATGAATTAGACAAATTCCTTAAAGAATTGCTTAAATCAGGTTGTATTGAAAAAACAATTACACAAACTGTGCTTAACATTGTAAAAGAAGATATTGGATCTGCTAATATCCTCTAAATCGTTTTAAGTTCATTTTTAAAATTTGATAATAATAATTAAATGATTTTTATAATTAAATCCCTTTCAATAATTATAAAATTATTTTAATTATTATTAAACCCCTTTATTTAACCCCTAAAAAATTTCTATTTTTAACTCTTTTTTTATAATTTTCATGTTATTTTTATGCTATTTTCATAAACAAATTAATAAAATTCAATTTAAAAACAATTTATTATAGAAAATTATATTAAACATTTATACAAAAAATATATAAACATACAATAATATTATTTTAAATATAGAAAATAAAAACTATTTATTTTATTATAAAAATTAAAAAACAATGATTAATTGTAAAAATTGTTGTAATAAAAAAATAATATTTATTTTTAATAAATTAAAGAAGGTAAACAAAAATGGTAGTTTGTCTCCCAGACACACAAGATGATGAACCACGTATCCCTATTCACTTAAGTAGAGTAGGTGTTACTGGCGTCAAAAAACTTTTAACTCTTAAAAGAAAAGAAAAAAGACCAATCATATTGCTACCTACTTTTGATGCTTTTGTAGATTTGCCAAGCACTCAAAAAGGTACACATATGTCTAGAACTCCTGAAGCTATCAGTGAAGTTGTTGATGAAGTTGCTAAAGGTGCATCCGGTGGTGTTGAATCACTCTGTGCAGATATCGTAAACAGGATGCTTGAAAAGCATGAATACGCTAAACGTGTTGAAGTGAACATGGTTAGTGACTACATGTTTATGAAAGAGTCCCCAGTAACTGACAATAGATCCCAGGAAATGGCTAAATTAATAGCTAATGCTGTTGGTATCCGTGAAGATGATGGAACCATCACCATTAGAAAAGCTATTGGTGCTGAAGTTATTGGAATGACTGTATGTCCATGTGCACAAGAATCTGTAAGAGAAGTAGATAAAAGCAACTTATTAAAATTCTTAGATGAAGAAACATGCGAAAAAGTATTGAACACTGTAACTTTCGCTTCTCACAACCAAAGAGGAGTAGGAACAATCTTAATAGAAGTTCCTGAAAAGGAATACATCGATGGTGAAAAATTGATTGAAATCATTGAATCCTCTATGAGTTCCCCTATTTCAGAGCTTTTAAAACGTCCTGATGAAAACGCAGTTGTTATGAATGCTCATAAGAATCCTGTATTTGTAGAAGATTGTGTAAGAACAATGAATGAAAAGATCCTTGAGGAATTTTCATACTTGCCTGATGACACTTTAATCACTACAAGACAAGAAAACCATGAAAGTATTCACAGACACAATGCTTATGCAGAAAAAGTTTCTACTTTAGGTTCTCTTAAAGAAGAACTTAATTTATAATAAGAAGTTTGTATTAAGCATATTGCTTAATTTTAAACTTTTATTTTTTCTTTTTAAACACAGATGCAAATATTGCTTATTTGCTTTAATATATCTAAAATCAGATAATAATAAAAATAAGAACTATTTTTACTATTTAATAGGCCTAGTCAATATAAGGTTTATTGAATCAATTTTTTTAAAAAAAAATTATTAAATAAATTTATCCTCCTTTTCAAAATTAATAATTAAAACATTATTAACTCTCGTTTTCATAATTTAACGATGCAAGTAAGTGCTTGCATTCGAAAGACTTTATATAATCCTTTTAATAGATTAAAGAGTAAGCAGAATTATTATAATCTAAAATTGGAGGAAAAAACATGAACACTATATTATTTTTTAGTTTAGTATCAATTGTAAGCTCATTAGCAATAGCATATATCTCTTTAAAATTTGCTAATTCAGAAGAAGCAGAACTTGTTAATGAAATCCAAATGAAATATCCAAACAACACATTATATTATGGATAACTGATTTGATTAGTTTGAAATAATAAAATTTTCACTTTTTTTATCTATTAATCTTTTTAATTTGCAATTTAAATTTTTTAAAAAAAACAAGTTTTTATCATAAAAAATAGTAAAGATGTTTGAAGAATTAAATTAAATAATTTAATCCTTTGCCCATCTTTTCAATTGAGGGAAGACTTCATTCATCATTTTAGAAGCTTCTTCAATATTCATTTCCGGATGAACTTCTACCATCTTTTCACTGCAGAAAGCTATCATCTCTTCCATAGTCATGTCAGAAGTGAATTCACCATCCTTAAAGCAGTACATGCAGTAATCCTCATTTTTAGATCCATCTGCATTGGTTCCAAAAAGCTCTTCAGTCATAGGCATAGCACAAGATTGGCAGAATTTTTGATTTTCAAAATTTTCCATAATATCATCTCCTAAATTAAATCTCATTATTTATTATTAAACATAAGATGAATATAATTTTCGAAAGAGCATTTAAAAACTATTCTCATTCATCACATCCAAAATACAATCAATACCATTAAATGATTTTAATTTATCTCCAATAGATTTAGAGTTTTTTCTAAAACTATCATCGCTTATCAGTTCTTCACATTCATTTTTAATTATTTCACTTTTAAATCTATTATGCTCCAATACCTTCGCAGAACCTACTTTCTCTACAGATTTCCCATTATAAATCCTTTCAAACACTCTTCCAGGACATATTAATTGAGGAACCCCATAAACCAAACCGTCAATCACACTATTTTGCCCGCCATGATTAATAAACAAGACAGCATTCTTAAATAGCTTGGAAAAGTCCCAACGATTATTGACATGTATATTGTCATAATCTTGCTTTTCCAAAGATAAAGAGGCAATATAAACTTCATATTCCCCACCAAGAAATGCATCTTTTATCTCTTTAAGCATTTTATTAGCGGAAATAGTTCCATTTCCCATATAAACTAGAATAACATTATCTTTTTTCTTAGAATCATTATTTTTATCATCTTCATTAGGAATAGATTGGAAATCTAAATCTTTCCAAGTTCCACAAAAAGTAACATCCTCCTTATCAATTGGTTCCAATTCATAAATGCTCGGAACAAAAGATTTTTCCGCCCAATTAAAAAGATCTAATGTAGAATTAACTTCTGGAAGATTATTTTCCTTTAAAAATTTATTAACTCCCTTAGCATACTTAGGATTAGAAGCATATTCTGTTTGTGTAGGATAACTAATAGTTGTGTATAATGGCTTATTTTCAAGTTTTGAAGCTATGATTGCAGAAATGTTAAATTCAGAATAAACTATATCAGGATTAAAATCAGCAATTGCTCTTCTTATATTCCCAACACTTTTCACTAAATAATTATAATCAACATTTCCAGTAAAATATAAAACATCCTCAAAGCTTTTAACATTTTTCCTTTCAGTGATTCCTAATTTTTGAGCTATGGGGAATGTTCGACTTGAAATAGCCTTAGGCAAGCCAAGAGGCATAGGAATTTCAAGATAATGGTTTTTTACACCATTTATCTTTTTATAATTAACATCTTCGGCTATACAGGTATTAACTTCAATACCTGCATCTTTAAAATGCTCAACAAGCAATCTGGCCCTGCTGGAAGGGCCTGCAGTTTCAGCCATTGCGGACATTGAACTAACTAGTACTCTCATAAATACCCCAATTATTTAAAATAATTTTTTATTGGTGAAAAAAACAAATCAAAAAAAATTAAGCAAGCAATATCATTCTTCAGAATCATTGCTTATTGAATTTGACATTGTGAAAAATATTGATAAACCCAATACAAGGAATGTGATTAAGATATATATTCCTAATTTGAATAAATCCACTTCATAGACCAATTGACCTACACCAATAATCCACATAACAATTAACATTGCTGGAAGAATATACTTAAGAATAAATTTCCACTTTTTACCAACTTTAATTGCAGAATTTTTATTTAAAACAGAAACTATTTCAGCAATATCCAAATACCGAGTAAATATTATTGCCTGTAATGCAATTAAAATTAAAATTCCAAATTCATTTACAAAAGTATCGACTATTTCTACTAAATGACTGCTGATTCCTGTTGAAAACAATAATGATCCGCAACATGCAATGACAGCTAAAACAGTAACCCCTTTTCTACGAGACCAGTTAAACTTATCACAAACAGATGCCAATAAAGGTTCAAATAATGCTAATGATGATGTGAATCCTGCAAATAGTATTGACAAGAACAGCAATGGAGCGATTATTCTTCCAACAGGACCCATCACATCAAAAATTTCAGGAAGCACAACAAAGATTAAGCTGGTTCCTTCACTAATCAATTCAGTGATAGGGATTGAACTTGTTACAGACATGTATCCTAAAATGGAAAATATTCCCAATCCAACAAATATCTCATAAATGGAATTGGCTAAAACAACCATGAAAACATTGTCAATCAGTCTGGTTTCCTCAGATAAGTAAGTGGCATATGTATAGATCATAGCTTGACCTATACTTAAGGAAAATATTATCTGAGCAAATGCTGCAAGCCAAATATTAACATCCAAAAGAGCATTCCAGTTTGGAGTCAACAATGTCTTCAATCCAACTTCAAATCCAGGTAAAGTGAATGAATAAAAAAGAATGAATGACATTATAATGAAAAGCAAGGGCATCAAGACCTTTGATATATTACCAATGCCCTTATCAACATCATTGTTTGAAACAAGCCAGAACAGAACCCATAATATTATAATTCCAATGAAAGTAGGAAGTATTACAGAACCTATGCTTCCAAAATCAGAAGAACCTCCAACACTTGTTGCAAAAAAGGCTGAAGGGTCATTTCCCCATCCAAATGTAAAACTGTTCAGGAAATATATGAAATCCCAACTTAAGATAACCATATAATAAATTGCAACAATGAAAACAAAAAGCACCAACATCCAAGCAATTATCTCAAATTTCGGATTTATATCATGCAATAGCTTTGAAAAACTCCCCTTGAATCTGAATCCTAATCCATACTCTAAAACCAAAAATGGAATTCCCATTACAAGAATTGCAATAATGTAAGGAATGAAAAAAGAGCCTCCACCATTAGTGTAAAATACATAACTGAAGCGCCAAATATTCCCAATACCAATTGTAGCACCAATCATTGCAAATAGAAATGTTAGCTTTGAGTTCCATCCTGAATGTTCATTCATATAATCACTTTGTTGAATAAAATAGTAACATAATACCTTAAATTTTTCATCTAAAAATCAGTGAAATTAATTATTGAACAAATGATAAATTTTTTAATTATTTTAATTTCTATGTTTATTTTATATCTTTTTTTATTTAATTTTTATGAAATCAATATTGTATAAAAAACGTGTCCTTATTTTGTAAAATTTATATACTATCTAAATTAAAAATAACTATATAATTTTTATAAAAATAATTAAAAGCAATTATTAAATAGATTTAAAATAATAAAGTGATTTTATGTCAGACGCATTATTAAAAACTACAGGACAAATTATAGGACATTTCAATGCATTTAAAGGATCTAGACCTGCATTTCATGGGGAACATGTTGTTATCGTAAGAGGAATAAGCCGTGACCCTATAGAAATTGATGAGATGGAAGCTAAATTGGGAGAACTTGAAGATATTCTCAAAGCTAAAGAAGTTGATGTCTTATCAGATGAAGGTAATGAATTTGTAGAGAAAGTGGATTCTTACATTAGAGATAGTGAAGACGGAGGTGTAGCACCAGATAGCGGAGGATTGCTCAAAATGAAAGAGCAATTGGAAGCTATGGGATTACATGTGGAATACAAGCTATTCCTTATGCCTAATGTAGGAACTTTTGTTGCTATCTGGAAAGACAAATCCGGATTCGGTCCAATGTATGTTGAAGTGACCGCCACTGAAAGAGATGAAATTGAAGAATAATGAAATAGAAATGAAACAAAAATAAAATAAATATTAAATCATCTTCAAAAATAGGTGTAAAATGTCTAATATATCCAATATTGATTTTGAAAATCTTAGTCGTGACGACTTAATAGCTATTTTGGAATGCAAAAAAGAAGACATTCTAGAAATCATGTCTTTAGCTAACTCTAAAAGAGAGCACAATTATGTTACATATTCCAAAAACGTATTCATTCCACTTACAAAGATATGTAGAAATGATTGTGGATACTGTGCATTCAAGCAAAG
>JAEEWY010000070.1 GCA_016291275.1 Methanobrevibacter sp.
ATCCTAAAGTATTACTTAGAGTTAGTAGTGAAACTCCACGTGATTTGATTGAATTGTCCTTGGAAACCATCAATACGGGAATTGGCAGTCCATTATTCTCTAACGATGAAGTGGTTATTGACAAGATGATTGAATTTGGATATGATAAGGGGGATGCAAATAATTATGTCGTTTCCGCCTGTTGGGAACCTTCTGCTGTCGGAAAAGGTTTTGAACAAAACAATATTAATTTCATTTCATATTTAAAACCTTTAACTGAGTTTTTCGATAATGAAACAGAACAATTTTTAGAAAATGTTAATAGTTTTGGTGAATTGTTTAACTCATATAAATATTATCTAAAAAAGGATGCTGATGAGTTGATAGCATTCCTTGACAATATTGAATGGAATAATGATCCTATGCTTTCATTGTTTATAGATGACTGCAATGAAAAGAATAGGGATATCTCTCAAGGTGGAGCTAAATATAATCATTATGGAATAACTACTGTTGGGCTTGCAAATACAGTAAACAGTTTATACGCTATTAAAAAACTTGTCTTTGAAGATAAAAAATATTCCTTGAATGAATTGAATAAAATTAGAAAAAATAACTTCAAGAAAGACAAGTATCAGGCAGTTTTCACTGATTTAAAGAATGTTAAGCCTCGTTTTGGTATGGATGATGAAGAAATTTTGGATATTTCCAATGAGATTATCCAATTTTTAGAGGATTGCTTTAAAGATTACACCAATAAGTTTGGCGGCAAAATCAAATTCGGTTTAAGCGCACCTTCATATATTAGTGCAGGAGCTGAAATCAACGCATCCTTTGATGGTAGAAAAGCAGGTGAACCTTTATCCACACATATTTCTTTGGACACCAATAAAGACTTTACAGAAGTATTGCGCTTTGCATCTAAATTAGATTATGGTGGAGCAAAGTTCAATGGAAATGTAGTTGATTTAATGCTTTCACCGGATTTCATTAAGAACCATAGAGATAAATTTACAGATTTCATTTATTCAAGCATACAATTAGGATTTTTCCAAATGCAGATGAATGTTGTAGACAGTAAAACATTAATTGAAGCAAAGGAAAACCCTGAAGCACACCCCAATCTTATTGTAAGGGTTTGGGGATTCAGTGCATACTTCAACGACTTGCCTGAAGAATATCAGGATTTATTAATTAGCAGAGCTTTAAAAAATGAAGGGAAATTAGCTAATTAATAAACTTTAAAGATTTTTTTATTATTTTTTTATAATTTTCTATTTTAGTGATAAAATGACAGTTAGAGTTACAAATATTCAACATTTTTCTTTAGATGATGGTCCAGGAATCAGGACAACAGTATTCTTAAAAGGATGTAATCTAACTTGTCCTTGGTGCTGCAATCCAGAGAATATCAGTTTTGAAATAGAAAATTACACTCATAATAGCCAAAATGAATCCTTTGGATATGATATTTCTTTGGAAGACCTTGAAAAGGAAATTCTAAAGGATGAAGTATTTTATGTAGAAAACAATGGAGGTGTAACATTCTCTGGGGGGGAGCCATTGCTTCAAATAAGAGAATTAGAACCTCTTTTAAAGTCATTAAAGAGTAAAAATATTAACATTTGTTTTGAAACTTCACTATATGCACCTTCTGATCTTTTAGAAATAGCTATTGAATATATTGATGAAATTTTCATTGATATTAAGGTATTAGATAAAAAAGAGGCTAAAAAAGTTTTAAATTTGGATATTGATTTATATTATGGGAATTTAGAATTAATAAACAGTTCCAATTTAGATAAGAAAAACATTACTTTTAGAATTCCTTTAAACAATGAATATACGCTAAAAGAGGACAATATAAAAGATATTTTAAATTGTATTGAAAAATACGCTGATTTTAATGTGGAGATTTTTAAAACCCATAATTTAGCAAAAAGCAAATGCAAATCATTAAATCAGGAATTTACTAATTTTTCTCCTGTTGATGATGAAGCATTAAATGAAGTCTTAGAAAAAATTCAAGAATTGAATTCCAATGCTAAAATAATTAGTTTATAATGATTTAATTTTTCAAATCAATTATTAAATTCATTAAACTTTAACTTTAAATAATAATTAAACTAATATTAAAATAGTACATTTTTTATAATTATAACAATTCAAGTGATTAAATGAGCTATGTTGAAGAGTCTACTGTAATTGATGAAACCATTTATGATTTAATAAATGAAGCATTTGACAATGAGAGAGAATACAAGGACGCCAAGTATAGGAATTCCATATTCTCCGAATACAATGACTATTTTGTTAAGACAGATGATGGATCATACAGCATCAAGTCAAAGGAAATAAATCATAAAGTCGAAACCCTGCATACATCAACAGGTGCAATCAGTGAATCATTTGAAAAGTTCATAAAGCCATTGAAGCTTGATTACGGTGAAGATATAGCTATTCTAGACATCTGTGCAGGACTTGGTTACAATTCATCAGCAGCTATTGATGACTTCATTAAAAACAGTGATGGAACTACAAGTCTGCATATAGACATGCTTGAAATATCCAAGCCAACCCTTGCAGCTGGATTGATGGTTCCTTCTCCAATAGAAGCTCATGACATTACCAAAAAGGCAATAGAGCAATCACTAATTGATTGTGATTATGCATCATTGGAACTTGAAAGCACTGAAATTCCATCTAATATTGACTTGAAGATTCATATTGATGATGCAAGGCAAGTAATACAAAAACTTCCTGACAACAGTTATGATGCAATATTTTTGGATCCTTTCAGCCAAAACATGTCTCCTGAATTGGTGTCCGTGGACTTTTTCAAGGAGTTTAGAAGAGTGATTAAGGAAAATGGAATTGTCTGTACATATACTTCATCCGCTCCTGTAAGAATGGGTTTTATTGAAGCGGATTTTTATGTATCCTTAGGTCCAATCTTCGGACGTTTCCAAGGTGGAACATTGGCATCACCAAATCCTAAAAATCTTACCAAATCACTTCCAAAAAATGATGAGATAAAGATGGCATTGTCTGATGTTGGAATTCCATTTAGAGACCCAAATCTAAACTTATCCTCTAAAGAGATACTTGACAACAGGACTGAAGAAAGGCATAATGCTCGTCACAATACCAAAATATCCTCTGCAGTCAAGACTCCAATATTCTTAGGGCAAGTTATGGATGATGAGCCATTGAAGAGAAGAGTTGAGAGAAATCTTGTAAAGATGAACATTCCAGGAGTCTTATCAAAAGAGGCATTCTATATTGTAGAGCCTGAGAATGATTATAAAGAGGAGTATTTGGAAGATAATAATACCCGAACACGTGTTCTGGAAATGATGAGCCGTTTGGATGAGATTAAAAATAAAGGGATCATGTCCATTATAGAAAATGGGGAATGAAATCATGAAAATAATAATTTATGCTTCACAATATGGATCAACAAAACAATATGCTGATGAGTTGTCTAAAAGAACTGGCATTGAAACAGTGGAATACACTGAGATTACAGACATAAATCAGTATGATACAATAGTCTATCTTGGACCTTTATACGCTGGAAGCATCATGGGTCTAAAAAAGACCCTAAATAAAATCAGGAATGTTCAGGATAAGAAACTTATCGTTGGAACCGTTGGATTGGCAGACCCTAATGATAAAAAGAATAGGGAAGAGATCATGAATGGAATAAAGCAACAGGTTCATGGATGCATTTATAATAAGGCAAGAGTATATTTCTTGAGAGGGGCGATAGATTATTCCAATCTAAACCTGAAGCACAAAACAATGATGGCATTTATCCATAGGAAAGTAAAAGGAATGAAGGAAGAGGAAAAGACTGCAGAAATAAAGGCGGTTATTGAAACATATGGAAAAAATGTCAGTTATATTGATTTTGATGCTTTGAATCCAATAATCGATGAAATTCAATAATCTATTTCATTAAAAAACTTTTTAAACTAATAAGTTAATATAAGATATATAAATCTATTTTTTTATATTTTTAAAAGATTTTAGCATATTTATCAATTTTAAAGATTTATTAAATTTACTTTTTATTATTTAGCAAGGATGAGAAAATCATGTTTGAAATTAAAGCAAAAGATATGAGAGGAAGAGTGGGAGTCTTAAAGACAAAGCATGGAGATGTCAAGACCCCTAACTTGATGCCTGTAATCCATCCAAGAAAGCAAACAATTAATGTTAAGGATTGCGGTGCAGACATTGTAATCACAAACGCTTATTTGATTTATAAGGATGAGGACTTAAGCAAGAAGGCATTGGATGTTGGATTGCATGAGCTAATCAACTTTGATGGTCCGATTATGACAGATTCAGGTTCATTCCAATTGTCTGTCTATGGTGATGTTGAAATTGGGAACAAGGAAGTAATCGAGTTTCAGGAAGCTATTGGAACCGATATAGGTACTTCCCTTGACATTCCAACAGGTCCTTATGTTGATAGGGAGAAAGCTGAAGAAGACCTTGAAATCACCATTGAACGTGCTAAGGAAGCTATCAGTTTTGTTAAGGATAACGATTATGAAATGAAAATAAACTCTGTGGTTCAAGGATCCACATATCCTGATTTGCGTGAATACTGTGCAACTGAATTAACCAAGCTTGATGCAGATCTGTATCCTATTGGTGCAGTTGTCCCTCTTATGGAAATGTATCACTACAGAGACCTTGTTGATGCTGTAATGCATTCAGTCAAATGCTTACCTGATTCCAAGGCACGTCATCTTATGGGTGCAGGACACCCTATGATATTTGCACTTTGTGTAGCAATGGGATGTGACCTATTTGATTCAGCTGCTTACATCTTGTATGCAGAAGGAGACAGGTTCCTCACTACAAGAGGTACAATCAAGCTTGAGAACATGACAGAAATGCCTTGTTCCTGTGAAGTCTGCTGCAAATACACTCCAGATGACTTAAGGGCAATGCCTAAGGAAGAAAGAGTGAAGCTTATTGCTCAACATAACCTTCATGTAAGCTTTGCAGAGCTTAGGCTCATACGTCAAGCTATTGCTGAAGGAAGCTTGATGGAACTTGTAGAGGAACGTTGCAGAGCTCACCCTATGCTTCTTGATGCATTGAGACATTTAGGTGAGTACAGTGAAGACTTGGAAAAGTATGACCCTAGAAGCAAGAAGTCTGCATTTTTCTACACTGGTCCTGAATCATTGAAAAGAGCAGAAGTCACAAGACACTTAAAGCAATTGGAAAACATGGATAAGAAGAAAAATCTTGTTGTCCTTCCAGCTTATAGAAAGCCTTACAGCAAGTACTTGTCAAACAGCTTTAAGGAATTCCTTGTTTATGCAAAGGATGAATCCAAAGGTGAAGATGAGCCTTGCATAATTGACAACAAGGAAACTGATTTCGCTGTTTTGGACATTCCATTCTGTCTGATTCCACTTGAATTGGATGAGGTTTATCCATTAAGTCAAAGTGATGCCCCTAAGATTCATGACAAGATTGCTGTTGAGTTTGTAAGGGACTTCTTAGTTGATTTTGCTGAAAATTATGATAATGTGTTGATTCATCCTAAGGTCTTGGATGAGCTTGAGCTTGATTTCATTGAAGAGTATGAACATCCTGAAGAAATCAAGTTTGAAAAGGATGACATCAAGAAATTAAAGGCAATCGCTGATTATCAGTTTGGCCATGGTGCTGGAGATGCATTGTTCACAGGCAAGATAAAAATAGAAAAGAGCAAAAAGACTGGTAAGATCAGACATGTATTTGATAAGAACCAAAACATTGTCAATATGAGAGCATCAGACAGCTTTTTGATTCTTTCAAAGTTAGGTGCAAAAAGACTTGCAACCCTTGATGGAATGAGAAACAAGGTTATGATTGACAATAGCGTCGAATCCTTTGCCCGTGATGGAAAAAGCGTATTTGCAAAATTCATCATTGATTGTGATGAAAACATCAGGTCAAATGATGAAGTCTTGATTGTAAATGAAGAAGGAGAGCTATTGGCATTCGGTAAAGCGCTTTTAAATCACAAGGAGATGCTGGACTTTAAGACAGGTCAAGCAATCAAGACAAGAAAAGGATTTAAAAAATAAAAATTATTATATATTCTAATTAATAGAGTATTACTAAATAATTAAATAAATTTATAGAAAATTATTATTTTAATAAAATTTAGAGGTTAAATTATGATACCTGGTATGAGCCCAAAACAAATGAAGAATATGCAAAGACAAATGAAGAAAATGGGTATGGACATGAAGGAAATCGATGGTGTCCAAGAAGTCATTATCCGTTGTGATGATAAGGATTTAATCATTTCACCTGCAGATGTAAGCTTAATGACTGTAATGGGTCAAGAAACCTATCAAGTCACTGGAACTGCAGTTGAAGTGGAAAAGGAAATTGAAATTCCAGAAGAAGACATTGAAATGGTTGCTAACACTGCTGGCGTAAGTGCTGCAGATGCAGAAGAAGCATTAAGAGAAACTGGTGGAGATTTAGCAGAAGCTATTTTGAAATTAAATAGCTAATCAATTTCCATTTTTTTATCTTTTTTTCTTTTTTTAATTCTTTTTTTAATTCTTTTTTAATTCTTTTTTAATTCTTTTTTAATTTATTGATTTTATTATTTTTTCAAAACTTATTTTTTCTTTTTTTTAAAAACTTAACTATATTAATTATTAAATATAAATAGTAATAATTACATAAAATTTTATGATTACAGATTTTTTATAAAATTGTGAGGTTAAATATGAGAGAATTAAATTTAGGAAGTGGGCTAGGTAATGTACGTGAACTTCTTAAAAAGGATTTTAAGGATGTATTCACTAAAAATCCAATTGTAGTGTTAACATTGCTTGCCATTATAATTTTACCTTCTTTATATGCTCTTATAAACATTCAAGCTTGTTGGGACCCTTACGACAATACCGGAAATCTTGAATTTGCAGTTGCAAATCTGGATAAAGGTGCAACATTTGATGGTGAAGACATTAATGTAGGGGACCAACTGGAAGACGAATTGAAAAGAAATGATGATTTTTATTGGACTTTTGTAAGTGAAGATGACCTGCGGGAGGGGGTTAAGAATGGAACGTATTATGCTGGAATAGTCATTCCAAAGAATTTCAGCAGTTCCATCAAATCCATTACCTCTGATGATCCTCATTCTGCGGAATTGGAATATATTGTCAATAGGAAATCCAATCCAATGGCTTCAAAATTAAGTGATTCCGCAGCAAGAGCGGTTTACAATAAGATCAATGCAAATATTGTCCAATTCATTAATGTTGCAGCCTATGAAAAATTGGGGGACTTGCAGTCTGCACTTGCTTCAGGTGCAAGTCAGATGTCCTCTGGTGCTGGACAATTAAGTGCTGGTGCTTCAAAAGTACAATCTGGTGCTTCTCAAGTTAAATCTGGAGCAAATGATTTGAAGAAAGGAGCAAATGACCTTTCTGCTGGGTCTTCTCAAGTTAAAGAGGGGTCTTCACAGATTTCATCTTCTGCAGACCAAATTTCTGCTGGCTCCTCTCAAGTGCAGGAATCTGCAAAGCAATTAGACAGTTCTGTTGATGAAAGTTCATTGCCTGATCAGATTAAGCCGGTTGTGCATGGTTCTAAAGAATTGGCAAATGCAAGTTCTGATTTG
>JAEEWY010000071.1 GCA_016291275.1 Methanobrevibacter sp.
AATGGATGAAAATAGAGCTGTAAAAGTTCAGGAAAAACTTGAAGATGCAAAGAGAAAAAATAAATTCAGTGAAAATATCAATGAAGAGAACATCGATGAAGAAATAAGAAAACTTGAAAGAACCAATAAGAGAATCAGCACTTACCAAAGATTCGTAGATGCATTTGAAAAAGACCTTGACATTGATCCTGGAAGACTAATGGGACTTACTGATGGGATATTCAGTATAGTAATGACTCTTTTAGTCTTTGGAATGGTCTTGCCGGATAAGGAAATACTCAATTACACAGGATTTATAAATTTTTTAGGCTCCATCGGCCCAATAGCTGGACTAATCATTGTGAGCTTCATTGTACTGGGTTCATTCTGGATTTACCATCATGAGTTTATGAAAATAAAAAGCTTGAATATGCCATATCTATGGCTAAATATCTTTTATTTAGCATGCCTATGCTTCATACCTTTTTCAACATCAGTCATTGGAAACTATTCACATTTCTTCTTGGCAAATGTAATATTTGGAGTGAATATACTTTTAGTTATAATATTCTTTTTAATCATGTTCCATTATGCACACAAGAGAGGATTCCTTGAAGAATACACAAGCGAAGAAGATAAGACATATGTATACCACACTTTGTATATGCTTATGGGTGTCACAATTATCGTAAACCTTCTTGACTTCAATGTAAACTCTAACTTCATTTACTTGTTCCTATTGATTCCTATCATTTCAACATTAAGACATATTCAGTACCTAATGAAATAATATATAATAATTTATCAAATAGAGGAATTAGGTGAAGTAAAAAAAACTAAGACTTATAAAAAAGTTAATAAATAACAAATAGTATAAAAAAAGCATAAAGTCAAAGAAAAAACGATTTCATGAAAAATTTTAAAATTACATGAAATTCAAAAACGATGCAAAATTAAGCATATTAAAAAATAAATTCAAAAAAATAATAAAAAAAGAAAATAAGAAAGATAAATTATTCTTCAGGTAAAGGAAGCTTTTGCCAGAAGAATATATCATTTTCTTTTTTAGCTACTTCTACATATCCTTTTCTTTCTAAACTTTTAAGAATGTTCTTTGTATTACCAAATGAAAGATTCTTGAAAGCGAGATCATTAAGATAATCTTTAACAGACAATGTATCCATAGCTTCATCTTCAGGAAGCAAATGATAAATTTGTGACTGAATGGAATTCAAGTTCTTCAATTGAGGAGCAGTCAACTTATCATATACAAACTTGTATTTTTCCAATTCCTCAACTGTTGATTTGTAGCCATCAAGTTCCGCTTTAAGCCTTTCGACTTCCTCATTATTTTGAGATGCCCCATCATTTGATTGGGAATCAATTAGATTAGCCACATTCTCCAATTCTTCATCACCAACAGCTCTGATCTTAAGCTTATTCTCTTTAGCTAATTCCAATTCTCTCTTAATGTCATTCAATTCAAGCAATTCCCTATCTTCAACAGAGGTTTTGTTAATTACTCCATCTTTAGACTGGTTATCCAAGAAGCTATCATCAGACAATTCAAAGAATAGGTCTTTCACTTCATTCAACCTTTGGATTTGCAAGTCTTTCTTAGATAATTCATTTTGAACTTTAGCATATTCCTCACGGGAAACAGACTTGTCTTTCAACAATTGGATTTGAACATCCTTCTCACGAATTGTTACATCACGTGAATCAAGTTCCCTTTGCAATGCTACAAGATTATCCTTATTTACCAAATTATTCTTCAAGTCAAGGATTTCCTCATTTTGAGAAGCGATTTGAGCATTAAGGGACTGGATTTCCATATTCTTATCATCTACAGTGCTTAATGTATTTGCCAATTTGAGGTTAGCTTCATTCTCCTTATTCTTTGCTTCATCCAATTGACGTTGAACATCGGTTATCTTATTTTCAGCAATCTTCAAATCGTTGGAAATAGCTTGAATTTCATTTTCTTTAGAACTGACATCATTCAATGCCTCTTTCAATTTAAGGTTTGCCTGACCTAATTCTAAAGTTTTAAAGCTGTTGAATTCTTCATCAAAGGAGTCCTTCATTTTAGAAAGAGATTCATTTAAGTCAGATAATTCATTAACCTTATCTGACAAGTTTCTGATGGTTTCATCCTTTGAATTCAATAAATCCTTGGATCTGTTCAATACTTCAATATTAGTATTTAAAGAATGAGTTAAGTTTTCAATTTCATAGTTCTTGGTTTTCAAATCAGCCTGATACTTGGCCTTTAAATCATAAATTTCTTCATCCTTAGCTTTGATGTCACTGTCAAACTTATCTAAAAAGTCACTGAGCTCTAAGCCTTTGCTTTTCAAGTCATCTTCAAACTGATTTTTTAAAGAAGAGATTTCATCATCTTTGATTCTTAAATCTTCATTATATTTAAGCTTTAAATCTGAAATTTCCATTTCATGCTGTTTCTTCAAATCAAGAATTTCATTTTCTTTTTGCTTAATAGATTCTTCAGATTCGATTTTTAGGGTTTCAAATTCGTCATTTGGCATTAGGGAATTTTGCTCATCCTTTAATTGGGCAATTTCCATCTTAAGCTTGTTGATCTCCAAAAGGGAGGACTTCACTAATTTCTGTAATTTAAATATTTCACTAGAATTCTCAAAACTCATTTTATCACTTAAATATAACTTAATTTAATGCTAATCAAAATAGATTAATCTATAATTAAAACTATTAATTTAATTTATGTTTAATCTCTTATTTAAACTTAATTAATTAGATAAAATTAAATTTAATGAAAATCTAAGTTTTTTATAGAAAATTAGATAATTTTAATAAAAATTAGAAAAAAATAAGAAGGGAACATGTGAAAAATAAAAAAAATAAGGTAAAATAAGAGAATAAAATTAATATGATTCTTTGGTTTTTGGAACATTCAATCCATCATAACCTATTCACTTGCAAATCCTTACGAGGGACTACTCTATGGTATTTGACATTAGGATAACCTATAACCATGCATGAAACTACATCATATCCTTTCTCAAGTTCAATGAGATTTCTAAGTTTCCTGCTTAACTTTGTACACATTACGAAAAATCCACTGTATAGGACCCCTAAACCTAGACTGTTAGCCATTATCTCCATATATGCGCTTGCAAGTCCCGCATTGATACTGCTTTTGCTTGAAACGACTATGACCAATGGAGCGCCTTTGAAGAAGAAATCGTCAGTCACTTCAATTCTTCTCAAATAGCTGCTTAGATTTCCCACTTTTTTGCCTTTTCTAAATAGATTCACACAGATTTCCTCTGCTTCCTTCTGCTTTGAACCAAGAATTGTATATTTGACATTTTGTGAATTCGCACCAGTTGGTGCATATCTTCCAGCTTCCAATATCATATTGATTTTTTCTTCTTCAATGCCAACTGGTTTGAACTGACGTATAGTTCGTCTACTTTTCATTGCATTCAGTAGAGTGTTTTCATTTATTTCACTCATAGACACCACCATTTCATCACTGAAATCATAATTCACCATTTTAATGGCACCTTCAGGACAAATGGCATAGCAATGTCCGCATTCCATACATCCCTTGTCATGTGTCCGTATTTTGCCATCTTCAAAATAAATAAATGAATTCGGACAATCATTAATGCAAGAGGAGCAAGCAATGCATTTCTCATAATCAATTAAAATAGGCCCCATATTTTTACCTCTTAAAATCCTAATTATAAATTTTAATTATGATTTATAAAAATTTTATGATATTTTAAAAAAATAATTAAACATTTTATTATTGTATATTATTTTGTTTAATTCAAGATAAAAAAAACTAATTAAGTCTTCACTTCTTTAATCATTGTTTTAGCAAACTGAAACTATTTAAATCAAACCATCACATAGCCTTTAGCCTTTAATAAGTTCCAACATATAGCAAACTGAAACTATTTAAACCAACCCTGAATTAAAAATTGCCATATTGATTTTAAAAAAATAGATTATATATAAAAAAAGAAATAAAAACGGGCCCGACGGGGATTGAACCCGCGACAACAAGGTTAAGAGCCAAGCGCTCTGCCAGACTGAGCTACGGGCCCGGTTGAAAAATTATAAAAAAACAATATTATATTATACTTTAAATTATTTAACTATTTTGTTCTTAGCACCAACATTTTTTGTTCTTTGCACCAAAATTTTTCTAAAAAGAATAGATTGAAACTAAGAAAATAGAATAAATAAAGAAAAGATAAGGGGAGGCAGAAATATTATAACCCCATAGCTTCAAGCATGGATTGAATACCTAAAACTATGATGGCCACTCCACCGAATATTTCAATGTAGTCTGCATATTTGATAGCCAGTTTTGTCCCATATGTTCCAAGCAACAGCCATATGACCACTGCAATCAGGCTCAATATGGACAATATAAATGGGTCTACATGTGCTACAGCACCTTGGGATGCCAAGATGAGGTTTTCAATGTTCCCAAAGATGAGCAGTCCTGTAAACTGGGCATAATCTCTTAAATTTATCATCTTATGCATCTCCTTTAGTTTCTGAGATATGATGAACTGCATCGCGGATGGATATGATACCTAATATTACAATCGCTAGTCCACCAAGGAATGTGATGTATTGGGAATATTGCATTGCGACATCAGTTGCAACAAATCCTATAAATAGCCATACAACGACAGCAAAAATACTCAACAATCCTAAAACTTTAGGATTTACACCTGCAACAACACCTTGCGATGCCAAAATAAGGTTTTCTATATTTCCAAAAATAATTAGGCCTACAAAAGGCATGAATTCTTCCAACATAAAATTTCTCCGTCAAATCCATTGAAAATTCAAATTCTTATTAATGAGATCAGTATCATGTAAAATCCATTTAAAGTTCAATGAACACAATACCCATCTCATTATTAAAAAATTTAATTTTTACATATTCCTATTTATTATAGGGCATATATAATTTTTTTCTCTTTCATAAGTTTCAAAAAACACCTGTTTAAAGAGTAGGCTAAATAAATGGAACAATCTTTCAATGAAATTTTAAAATTAAATTTTAGAAGAAAAGTCATTTCATTAAATTGGCAATATCTTTTATCATGGATTACAATGAGTTCATGAATTGAATGAGAAAATATGATTCATGATAAAAATATCAAATGATGAAAAGCAGATATTCATAGAATGAATGGGAAGATTTTATTTGGGCAAAAAACAAGAAACAAAACAACAATTGGCATCACTTGAAAAAGACATTACTGACAATATATTAGTGAAAAAAAACATGAAATACATATGGAACAATATAATGTAAAGTGTTAAAATAAGCTAAAAAGAAAATTTAAGGTTCATCTTATGAAAACTAAGGAAAAACAAAAATGCTAATTTCTGGAAAATAATCTCCCAAAGAAAGATTCCTTGTTTTTACCAACTTTAAGATCCAATCTAGACTCAAAATCAGGTTCAACCAATCTTATTTTCCCCTCATAATGTCTTATCTTTTTAATATGGACCTCCTGATCCTCTGCAAGCTTAATTATATCCAGATAATACCAAATTCCAGTTTTATATGAATTTATAGCCAAATCCTTATACTTGCCATCAAATACCCTTTCCAAATCATCACCAAAAGTGAAAAACAGCTTAGTCAATTCGAGAATACGGAGATACCATTCCTTATTGACTCTCTGTGCATAGGCATCATTGGCCATTTTTCTTGTATTCGAATCCCCTAAATTCTTAAAGGTGACTGCAGTTATCTGAAAAACGCCACCTACTTCCCAAATCGCTTCCATTTCCTTTTCTTCATCCAAATGACTATCCCTTATTGACTTCAATATTTTAGGGGATATATTAGTCATTTTTCTAATATATGGAATTATTTCAGTGACTTTAGCCTTATCAGCACGCAGATAAATTATATTCAATTGAGCATTAAAATCGTCAGGATTTCTTTTTAAAGCAGATTCATAATAGCTTAAGGGTTTTTTAGGATGAAAATCCTTAGTCTTTTCAGTTATGGATCCTTTCTTTGATTCGAAAGTCTTTTGGTCAGATATCACATCATCTGTAAGCTCTATGACCTCAAATGCGGAATACTCTCTGCCACAGGAAGTGCAAATGTACATCTCTTCCTTTCTGGCAAACTTATTGCTTCCACAGTCCTTGCAATGAATCTCCATCATATGATTGTCCCCTTTAAGGTAAATTAATTTCTTATAAACTTATTTTAAGAAGAAATATTATTTAATCTTTTTTTAAAAAATCATTAAAAAACCAAAGCTTTATATGTGACCATGCCCTTATACTTTTTGAGAGTGAAGGGATGATTTGCATGGGTGATATGGTTGATGATGTTATAAATAATTTTGACTTGAAATCTGGAGTTTCCAGAATATCTGTTTGTCCTATTTTCAATTGCTTTGGACAAAACAGTTCTATTTTTAAAACCATGATAGAAAATGGGAAATTCTAAAATAAGGATCGCCTATTTATTTTAGGATTGTTGAGTTATTAAGTCACAACTAATAATATTATCTTTAAAAACCTATTTTGATAACCCTGTAATCGTTTAATATGTATCCCATTAATGTAGTAGAAATAAGAATTAAAAAAAACATTGGAGGTAAAGACAATGAAAATAAGTGAAAAAATAAAGGAAATGCAAGGAGATTTAGACAAATATCATGTAACAGAGAAAAAGGAAGAGGAATGCAAATTGGAAGATATGATTATGCTCATGCTAAATGATCAAGGATATTTGGGCCCTGGCAAAATCATTGGTGAAAACGACGAATACTTGGATTTCATGTTTTATAAAAGAGAAGGACCTACCTTTTCTCTCAGCATAAAAAAGGAACAGATTTGCGGATTATCCATTTTGCATAAGCCAGATAAAGAAGAAGAATCTGAAGGCGACAATGCTGGAATGAGCAAGGCTTTGTATCAATGATTTTATTGTATAATATTTTATTGTATTTATTTAATAATTGGAGGCAATTCTTATGAATTTTAGTGAAAAAGTAGCAGAAATTGAAGGAAAAGTAAAGAGTTACAGGTTAGAGATTGAAGGTGTGGAAGAGATTCCTGCAGAAGAGATGGTTAGAGTCATGCTTGAAGAAGGGAAAATGCTTGAACCATGCAGAATCATTGGTGAAAGTGAGGATTATATTGATTTTATGGTCGTAGATTTGGAAAAGGGGCCGGTTTTTTCAATTTCCATAAATAAAGAAAGAATTGTTGGATTTGGCACTTTCCATAAACCTTTAGATGAGTTGGCTAATTCTGAAGAAGAGGTAAATGCAGTGCCTGCATCACTATATATGTAAATCTTTTTATTTTTCCTCCTCTTTTTTATCTTTTTTAAATATCAATATATAAATACTAAAATTAACAAACTATGTTTACAAAGGAGTTGTTTTTAATGAACAAACAAAATGTATTTGCTTTGATATTATTGACAATCGTTCTTTTAGCTGTTGTTTCTGTCAGTGGATGCATTGGAGGATCTGATGATTCTGCAAGTGATGCATCTGGAGACTCAGATGATTCAAGTGATTCTGTCGACCATGATGATAATGACAAAGACGACAACGATAAAGACGACAAAAATGATAAAGACGACAAAGATGATGATAACGA
>JAEEWY010000072.1 GCA_016291275.1 Methanobrevibacter sp.
AAAATAGCTATGTAATGAGGTGCCTTCCATCTCATCATTGTAGAGATATTCTCTGTTGGGAGAATTTCATAACTCCATTTTATATTTGGATTCAATTCCTTTGCATTATCAATGAAATTCCTTATCTCATCAAGGGTTTGATTGTCAAGTGGTGCATCATCATAAGATCTAATGGATTGTCTTTTATATATTGTATATTCAAGGTTCATTTTATCACAATACCAGTCGTTTTTAAATTTTATTTCTCAAATATAATTTTTAAATGAATATGATTTAAATCTATTGAATTGAGAAAAAACATAACATAGTTATAAGGAAAATAGATTAAAATTTTTATAAAAATGATTTATATTAAAAAGAACATAATAATATATATTAAAAAAATTTGAATAGGTAAAACAATGAGTAGAAAAGATCCTATGATGATTGCAGAAATCATGAAGAATAACTTCAAGGGAGCATTCTCTAATCCTATTGTAGTGATTGTTCTCATTGGAGTAATTATTCTTCCTTCACTTTATGCCCTTTTGAACATACAGGCATGTTGGGATCCTTATGGAAACACTGGTGATGTTCCATTTGCAATAGCTAACCTCGATGAGGGAGCATCATTCAATGATAAGGACATAAATGTTGGAAAGGAACTTGTAAAAGACTTAAAGAAAAATGATAAATTCAAATGGACATTCGTTTCAGAAGATGACTTGCGAAAGGGTGTGTATAACGGAACCTATTATGCGGGAATTGTCATACCCAAAAACCTGAGTGAAAACATAGTTTCAATTACCGGTGACAATCCCCAACAGGCAAAACTTGAATACGTTGTAAATATGAAAACAAACCCTGTAGCAACTAAATTGACTGATTCCGGTGCCAATGCTGTCTATACCTCACTTAATGCAAAAATAGTTGAAATCATAGATATTGCAGCTTACCAAAAGCTTGGTGAATTGCAGGCAGGGCTTGCTGAAGGAGCTAAAAAACTAGCAAACGGTGGAAAACAGCTTCAAGCAGGTAATGCAAAAGTTCAAGCAGGAGCAAACCAAGTGAAAAACGGTGAAAGCCAAGTTAAAGATGGTGCTAATCAGGTTAAATCTGGAGCATCTGCACTAAATGATGGTGCATCACAATTAAAGCAAGGCTCAGACCAATTAAGTGATGGTGCGTCCCAAGTGGAAAAAGGTTCAGAGGAATTGTCAGCAGCGGTTGACCCATCACTAATACCGGATGGTCCAATAAAAGACTATGCCGAAGGAAACGTTAAGCTTGCTAATGGAAGCAGCCAAGTTGCTGAAGGAGGAAAACAGTTAGCAAATGGTGCAAATCAGTTAGCTGACGGAGGAAGCCAACTGGCAAACGGTACAGTTCAAGTGGCTGAAGGAAGCAGTAAATTGGCAGAAGGTTCAGTGAGTCTTGCATCTGGAGCATCCCTACTTTCCAATGGTGCAACAAATGCATTGTTTGCAGCATCCAGTTCATTAGGATCCACTGCAAACACTCTCGGTGGAATCACAGGCATAGATGAAGACACACTTGGGGATTATTTCCTTTCTCCTGTACAATTGGAAAGAAACGAGCTGTTCCCAGTGAATTCATACGGTTCTGATGTATCTCCATTTTACCTTGTATTATCCATGTGGGTAGGTGCTGTAATTACCTGTGTGATGTTAAAGCCAGGAACCAGCCAAGGAACAAAATATTCCCCATTTGAAATGTACTTCGGTAAATTGTTAACCTACATTATTATGAGCATACTTCAAGCATGCGTTACAATCATGGGATGCTATCTTCTCGGCATTCAAATTGTAAATCCAATCCTCTTTATAGCATCTTGCATACTGGTATCGATGATATTCATGATTTTAATCTACTCAATAATTTCTGCAATCGGTACAGTCGGAAAGGCTATTGGAGTTATCCTCTTGGTTCTTCAAATATCTGCAACAGGAGGAGTCTATCCAATTCAAATCATGCATCCATTCTTCAGGGCATTGTATCCATACATGCCTATGACTTATGGAATTACATTAATCCGTGAAGCGCAACTTGGTGTGGTTTGGTCAAACTATATCCCAGCATTGATTATACTTTTAGCCATTGGATGTTTAACAATTACCGCTGCAGTGATCATTAAGGAAAAATTAGATAAGCCTTCCCATTACTTTGAAGAGAAACTAGAGGAAAGCGGATTGTTTTAGGGAAATATGAAAATTATATTTGCAAATAAAAGAAATGAGGAAAATTTATGAAATTCAAAAAAAGCCTTCTGATTATATGCATTTTCATTTGCCTATTCTCTATTGCAAGCGTTTCGGCAAATGAGATTGATGATGTAGCAATCACAATGGAGGACAGTGAAATTATTGCTGTTGATGACAGCAATTCAATTGAAAATCTAGAGGAAAGCCTAGCTGAATCTTCAAATGAAAACCTTATTGGAGACTCATCAGAGGATGATGGAACTTTTTCTGCATTGCAAAAGAAGATAGATGACGCAGAAGAGGGAGCTGTAATAACATTGGAAAAGGATTACGCTTATGATGAGGATTTTAGCAAAAGAGGTATCCGAATAAACAAGAACTTGACAATAAACGGTAATGGTCATACATTAGATGGTTTATCCCAGTCAAGAATATTATTAGTGAGATACGGTCTTATTGATAACAATTATGTTGTATTGAACAACATTAAATTCACCAACGGAAACACCGACCTTTACGGTGGAGCAATATTCAATTATGGTAATTTGACCGTTAACAATTGCGTCTTTACAAATAACTACGCTAAATATTGTGGTGGAGCTATAAACTCTGTAGGGCACTTGAACTTAAAGAATTCAAATTTCACCAAGAACACTGCAGGAGGGGATGGTGGAGCTGTATTGACATTTTCCATAGACAAAGCCGTTGACTTCTTCAAGAAAATTTATGTGGATAGAACTCCTGAAGGGGAAATGGAATTCGTTTTCAATGCTACATTAACCATAGATTTAAGCTACGGAACAAACTATGTATCCAAATGCATTTTCAACAACAATATTGCAAAGGGCCGTGGTGGAGGAGCGATTTATGGATTCACTCACTTAAACATCAATTCATGCACATTTAATTCAAACCAAGCTAATGAACATGGAGGAGCAGTGTTTGCAAATAAGAATCTTGTCTTAAAGAATTCAAAATTCAGCAGTAATAAAGCACCTAAAAATGGTGGGGCAGTTTACTTCAGATGCCATGAGCAAAGCGGCAGCTACGTAAACAAGACTTGGGTTCCAAAGATCAAATACTACTCTGGAAATATCACAAATTGCGCCTTCAGCAAAAACACTGCGAAAAAAGGAGGGGCAATATACGGATTCTTAAATGTTGCATCTGACAAGAAGCGTTTGAAAGTGAATAAATGCAATTTCACTGCCAATAAGGCAAGTTCATCTGGCAGGGATGTATTAGGTGGAACCTGTTCAAACTGCATTTACAATTACATTAAATTGACTTCAAAAAACAAAACAGTGAAAAAATCTGCTAAAAAACTCACTTTAACTGTAAAGCTTACTAAAGGAAAAGCATTGCTTAAAAACAAAAAGATCAAATTCAGATTTAGAGGCAAAAATTATTATGCTAAAACCAACTCAAAAGGAATTGCAAAAGTCATAATCAAAAAAAGCGTGCTTAAAAAGCTTAAAGTAGGTAAGAAATACACTGTAAAAATGTCTTATCTTAAATACAGCATTAAAAGAACTGTAAAAGTCAAAAGATAATTTAAAATTAATTTTAAAATTAAAACAAGAGATGCCTTATTGAATTAAGGCATTTTAATTTCTTTTTTTCAAAATTTAATTTACATATTAAAAATAGCTATTTTTAAAAGATCAAAACTTATGAAAGGGCTTTGAAAATTAATTAAAAAAAGATTTAAAAATAAAAAATTAGTGAAAAAATTAATTGAAAAATATTAAAAAAATAATTAAAAAATAAAAAAAGAAAAAATAGAAGAAAAATAATTTAAAAATAAATTATTCTTCTGCTTCTGCTTCTTTTTCAGCTTCAATGATTTCAATTTGGTTTTCAAACCATGGAAGAACGTCTTCATCTTCGACATGGTATTCAGCTTTAGCCTGTTCGAATTCTGCTTTTGCATCTTCAACATTGCCCTCTTGAGCCTTTACCAAAATGGAAGCTAAAATAGCTGTCTTGTCTTCTGGAGCTTCTGCTTTCCATTCTTCAATGATTTCTTTCAATTTAGCAATATCTGCTTCTAATGGCTCTTTATTAGCCTTTATCTCTTCAAAGAGTTTCATGAAGATAATTGCTTTTCCGACTTTTTTTGCTGCGCTTTTAATTCCCATATTAAATCCTCCTTTATAGAATTTATTTAATCAATCCTGAATAAAAATTCATAAAATCTTTATAAAATCTAGTTATCAAGTATAATGTATTTTAAAACTATGTAAAATCCTAAAACTGCACTTAATAGGAATCCGAATAGACCAATTGCAGAAGTGTCCCACATTTTTGGTCCGCTGTTTGATAGGATAGCCAATGATGAACCTATGATAAGTGCAGATATTATGAGTGATGCTGAAAGCTGATTCTTAAGTTCAGTCAATCCTTTAAGTTCCAAATTGACTTTTATTTCTCCTTTTTCCACTTTTGTAAGGGTGGAATTTATCCTATCAGGCAAATCCTTCATTAAATGTTCAACATCCAATAGATAGTCATAGCTTCCTTTTGCAACATTCACAGGATTGAACTTATTGACGACTAATTTTTTAGAGAATCTTTGAAGTGCCTCTCCAATATTGAAGTCCTTATCCAGATTATATCCTATATCTTCAATAAGTCCCACTCCCCTTCCAATCATGACGAATTCTCTTGGAAGTGTGACCCCATGCTTAATCATGGTGTTGATTAATTTTTCCAAAACACCATCCATTTGGTCCAAATCAGCACCAATGTAACGATTTACCAAATCCTCGATATCCATCCTTAACTCTTCAGTATCCTGTTCAGGAGAGATGATTTTCATATAAAGCAATTGCTTGACAAGGCTGTTTGCATTTCCTCCTAGCAATAATAAGATCAATTGAGCCAAGTCACTGCGGAAATTTTCATTCAATATTCCCATCATGCCTAAATCAAGGTAACAGAGCTTTTTCTCTTCCGCATCTATGATCATGTTACCTGGGTGAGGGTCTGCATGGAAAAATCCATCAAGCATCAATTGCTTGAAATAGGATTCAACTATATCATTTGCAATTTTCTTGCCTGATATTCCATCAATCTCATTGTCATACAACTCAGTGACATTATACCCTTGAACAAGTTCCATATTGATTATCCTATTGGTACATAGTTTTGGATATACCTTAGGATATTTCACATAATCATGGCCTTCAAAGTTCTTGGTGATCTTTTGAATGTTCATGACCTCTTCCATATAGTCAAGTTCCTTGAAAATGGATCTTTCAAATTCCTTTATGATTGCCGGCAAGTTGAATGTTCTTGTTCTTGTAATGTACCTGTCTGCCTTTTCAGCCAAGTTGACCATTATCCTTACATCAGCTGCAACGATATCATATGAACCTGGCTTTTGGACTTTCACAGCTACCTTTTCACCAGTTTCCTTCAATGTGGCCTTGTAAACCTGTCCGATTGATGCAGAACCGAGTGGTTCCTCTTCAAATTCAGAGTACACTTCATCCAATGGCTGGCCAAGTTCAGTTTCAATCACTTCCTTGATTTCCTCAAATGGGGTGACAGGAGTGTTGTCCCTAAGCTTTGTAAGTTCCTCTGCAATATCATTTCCGACAAGGTCCGGTCTTGTACATAAAAGCTGACCTAACTTGACATAAGCAGGACCTAACTCTTCCAAAGCAAGTCTAATGCCTGAAGCATCCAATTCATCTTCATATTCACCTTGAGAGGGGTCTTTAGGTTTTCTAGATTCAGATATCAAATGTCCTACATTATACTTCTTAGCAACGTTACGGATTTCGTTAATCCTTTGACTAGCTTCCTTTATTTCTTCTCTTGATGCCATAATATCCTAACCTAAATTACATGAATTAAACATTATTATGATAATGTTTGTAAAAAAAAGTTAAAAAATTTTTCTTAACATGATTAACATTTGTTAAAATAATTTATATTTATATATAAAAAAGATATATAAAAAAGTATTTTAATCACTTACAATATATTTTAATATACAATTCTCAGGGCGGAGTGAAATTCTCCACCGGTGGTGATTCATTAGTGCAAAAATTTATTTTAAAAATGATAAGTCCACGAGCACAATTGTGTTGATTTGGTGAAAGTCCAAAACCGACGGTGACAGTCCGGATGGAAGAGAATATGAGTTTAAAGTAAATAGGACTAGATAACTCTATGTTTGATTATAGAGAATAGCTAAAAATCTAAATAAAATCACATTTACTTAAAAATAAATATCCTTTTTTTGCCCTGATTCTAGTAACTAGAATTAGAAAACTTTTAATTTAAACAACTAAGGAGCTTTACTATGAATCATGAAGAAAGTTTAAAAGGAAGTCCTCAAGAAAGAGTGGAAATAGCATTGGACGCAATAAGATCAGGAAATGGAGTCATTGTAACTGATGATGAAGACAGAGAGAACGAAGGAGACATGATCTTTTCATCAGAACACTTGACTGAAGAGCAAATGGCACTTCTCATAAGAGAAGGAAGTGGAATCGTATGCTTATGCTTAACCCCTGACAAGGCCGATGAATTGGAACTTCCTTTAATGGTAGAAAACAATACAAGTACCTATGGTACTGGATTTACAATAACAATTGAAGCAGCAGAAGGAGTAACCACTGGCGTATCTGCAGCAGACAGAGTAAAAACCGTTAAGGCAGCATCAAATCCAGATGCAAAGCCAAGTGATTTAAACCACCCAGGTCACGTATTCCCACTTAGAGCTAAAGAGGGAGGAGTGCTTGAAAGAGATGGCCATACTGAAGCAACCATTGATTTAATGAGACTTGCTGGCCTTAATCCTGCTGGTGTATTATGTGAAATCACATTGCCAAACGGAACCATGGCAAGAATGCCTGATGTAATTGAGTTCTCAAAAGAGCATGACATGCCTGTTGTAACAATTGAAGATATTATTACATATCGTAAAGAGAATGATGTATAACCAAGCTTTTTGACTTCGTCAAAAACCTTGACCAAAATATTCTTACAATTACTAAAAAAAACTAGCTTATTGATTAAAAAAACTAAAGAAGGGAAATTATGGAAATTAAAACTATCACAACTGATGTATTGATTATAGGTTCTGGTGGTGCAGGCTGTAGAGCAGCAATTGAAGTGTCCAATCAAGGAAAGGAAGCATTGATTGTTTCAAAAGGATTGACTTTCAGATCAGGCTGTACTGGAATGGCTGAAGGTGGATACAATGCTGCACTTGGACTTGTAGACCCAGAAGATAGTGTAGAAGCGCATATTAAAGACACATTAAAAGGTGGTAGCTACCTTAATGACCCTAAATTAGTAGACATTCTAATCAATGAATCACCTGATAGACTCCATGACTTGGAAGAGTATGGTGCTCTCTTTGATAGACAGGAATCAGGTGAATTGAATCAAAGGCCATTTGGTGGTCAAACC
>JAEEWY010000073.1 GCA_016291275.1 Methanobrevibacter sp.
TGAGCCGGAACCGCCAGAACCAGATCCACCAGAACCGGAACCAGAATCAGAAGAACCGGAATCGGAACTAGAACCAGAATCAGAGCTTGAACCAGAGTTAGATCCACTTCCAGAGTTTGAATTACTGCTGGAACTAGATGAATAGCGAGTACCGCTAGAGGAACTAGAATAATATCTTGTACCACTAGAAGAACTAGATGAACTTACAGAACCGCTATCTGAAGAGGTATCTGCAGTGATATTTGTTAAATTTTCAGTATTATTTATTGATGTATTTGTTACATTTGTAACATTCTCTTCCATGCTGGAATCATCTGAGACTAAACCATTTGAAATGAATAGGAATCCACAGACAAGTGCAGCGAAAGCAATTAAGATAAGTAAAATAATAATTATTTTATTTCCAGTATCCATAAAATTACTCCTAAATTTTTTAAAAATACATTAGTATAATTTAAATCTTTTTAAGATTGATACAATTATAATATTTCTTTTTCAATAAATATAAACATTATCATATTATTGATTAAAGGAAAAATATCTGATTAACTAATAAAATTGGTTCTTTGCTTTTCTTCTTCATGCTTAGGCAATTCTCTATTTTCAATTGATTTTAAAATCCATGCCATATTAGTTGCCAATGTTCTCATAGTTTGAAGACCTTCCAAATCTTGCTTGACTTCTTCAGGAGTGTTTCCATGAACACTATTCCAATACTGTGATGCAACAATAGGCATGTTTGAAATTGTAAAATACCTATTCAATCTGTCAAAGCTTGCACTTGCACCACCTCTACGGCAGCTTACGATAGAAGCTCCAGGTTTGAATTTAAAGTTAGCACTTGCAGCATAGAAAACCCTATCAAGTATAGCGCATAATGCACCATTAGGTCCAGCGTAATAAACTGGAGAACCTATAATCACCCCATCAGATTCTATTAGCTTATCAATTATTTCATTTGCTGGATCATCGTCAAATGCACATTTTCCATTGTTATGACCGCATTTAAGACAAGCTATGCAACCTCTAACAGGTTTGTTTCCAATCCAGAAGATTTCACTGTCAACACCCTCTTTTTCCAATTGGTTTTTGATTTCAGTCAATGCTGTGAAAGTGCATCCTTCCTTATGAGGACTTCCATTAATTAGTAAAACTTTCATATAATTCGCTCCAAAATTAAAAAATAACAATTATTAAACTAAATAATAAAAAAATAAAAATAAAAATAAAAAAAATAAAGAAAAAATTATTCTTTTAAGTATTCGCAGACCTTTTCACCTGCAAATAAGCATACTTCAACACATGGAGACTTATCATCCCCATCTTTTGAAATATATCCGCAAGTTACAGATTCATACTTGTCCTTGAATTCATTGAATAACTTTTTGGAAGCGGAAATGATTTGTTTTTCATCTGCACCTAAAAGACCTAAAGCCATTACAGCTCCAGTTACTGCACCACAAGTTCCTTCAGAGAATGTTCCACCAATTCCTCCAGAGAATCCTTTTGCAAGAAGAGCCAATTCTTCAGTAGGCATGCCTGCAACATCACAAATTCCCATAAGAGTTGCTTGTGAACAGCTGTAATCCTTTCTGTATTCTTCGATTTTCTTTACTACTTCATTTGAATCCAATTCCATAATAATCCCTCACAACTATTTTAATCAAATTTTGAATAATTCGAATGAATTAAAACATTGTTATAGTTAGTATAAACTTTAATGTTAATAAATTTTTATAAATCAATTAAAGAAAAAAAAGGTTTGAAAAAAATAGATAAAAAAGAGTAGAAAAAAGAAATAAAATAAAAAAAAAAATAAGACTAGTTGTGATAGGTTTCACAACTTTGTCTACTTAAAGCATGCTTGTGAGCATGCATATGCTTAATTCCACTTTCTGTTTTGATTTCATCAATTATATTAATGCCGTCATGAGAATGTGAGTGCTCTCCATCATTATGGAAGTGATAATGTGAATGCTCTACATTTTCAGTATCGATTTTCTTAATTGAATCATCAAATTTTCTGTCATACAGCAATGCTGCATTCAATACTACAAGACAGGAACCTGCATTATGAACAATAGCTCCAGTAACTGGATTTAACAATCCTAAAACGGAACAGACAATAGCTACTGCATTGATTGTCATAGACATGATAATATTTGCCTTAATTGTAAACAAGGTTGAATTTGAAAGCTTTTTAAGATATGGAATCTTGCCAATGTCATCACCTAAAAGTGCGATGTCAGCTGCCTCAATAGCAACATCACTTCCAACTGATCCCATTGCTACACTTACATCAGCAGTCTTGAGTGCAGGTGCATCATTTACACCATCACCAATCATACAGACTTTCTTGCCTTCACTTTTGAGCTTTTCAATCCAATCAAGCTTTTCTTGAGGAAGCAAGTTTCCATATACCTTTCCAATTCCAACTTGAGAAGCAAAATAATTAGCAGTTTCTGTATTATCTCCTGTAAGCAATATTGTTTCAGTTCCCAATTCATGCAAGTTCTCAATCATGTTTTTGGAATCTTCACGTATTACATCAGACAATCCAATCAAACCGACTACACTATCATTCAAAGCAACGATAATTGAAGCCTTACCTTCATGTTTTAACTGGTTTAGTTCACTATCAACATTAAAATCAATATTATTTTCTGATAAAAATTTGGAGTTTCCTGCATATACTTGACCATAAGAGTTCTTACAACTTACCCCTTTTCCAGGGAACATCTTAAAGTCTTGTGGTTCTTCAATATCAATTTCAACTTCTTTTGCTTTGTCTACAACAGCTTTAGCCAATGGATGCTCACTTAATTTCTCACAAGAGGCAACTATGTTCAAAACATCCATTTCATCCAAATCATCTTTCAAGGAAATAATATCTGAAACTGCTAAATTACCGTAAGTTAAAGTACCTGTCTTATCGAACACTAAGGTATTTAATCCACCTAATGTCTCTAAAGCTTCACCAGATTTAATGAGCACACCATATTTTGTTGCCTGACCAATAGCTGCCATAATTGCAGTTGGTGTAGCAAGTATCAATGCACATGGACAGAATACTACAAGGACTGTTACTCCTCTTTCAATGTTTCCTGTAATGAGCCAAGCTGCAATTGCGATTATCAATGCAACAGGAACAAGCCATGTTGCCCATTTGTCTGCAATCCTTTGGGTTGGAGCTTGCTTTTCATCAGCTGCCTTTACAAGGTCAATCAACTTTTGAAGTGAAGAGTTTTCACCTAAACTGGTTGCTTTAATGTCAATTGCACCATACAAATTCATGGTACCACAGAATACCTCATCCCCTACATCCTTATCAATCGGCAATGATTCACCAGTCATGATGGATTGATCAAGAGAAGAGGTACCGTTTATAATTTCACCGTCAACAGGTACGCTTTCACCAGGAAGAATTCTCAAAGTATCTCCGATTTTAATCTCATCTACGGAAATCATTTCTTCCTTGCCATCCACAATTCTTCTACCTGTTTGTGGAGTTAAATTAATAAGATTTCTTAAACCTTTTTTAGCTCTTTCAACTGTCCAGTCTTCTAAAAGAGCACCTAAAGCCATAATCCATGCAACTTCACCTGCTGCAAATATCTCACCAATCAAGAGTGATGCCACCATAGCTATTGCAATAAGAAGTGCAGATGAAATCCACTTTTCACGGATTAATCTGGTTAAAGCCAATAATAACATTGGAATACCACTTATTATTACCGCACCCCATGCAGGGTTTAGGTAAATTGGAGTTTCAATTCCAAGTATCATGAAAATAACAGCGATTACGAGAAATATAGCTGAAATAATGGTCATTTTCAAACCAAATAAGAAATCAGTTATTTCATCAATCAATATAGACACCTTCTTTTATAATTTTTCATTGAAATTTATCATAATATTAAGTATTACTTTTTTTAAGATTTTTGTATATTTAGTATTACTAATAATAATATATACAATAGATTATATAAATGTTATTACTTTTTTGTAGTTTTTTGGGTAAAAAGTATTACTTTTAGAAAAATTTGTAAAAAAATATAGAAATAGTATTACTTTTTTGCCTATTTTGGTATAAAAAGTATTACTTTTTAAAAAATTTTAAAAAAATTAATAAAAATAGATTCAAAAACAATGAAAATAAGTTAAAAAATAGAAAAATAGAGTTAAAAAATAAAAAATGAAAAAAATAATAAAATAAGATTAGGAATTCAAATAAATAAATTCAAATTAACTAATCTTTCTAATTAAAACAGATGTGTTGTTTGTTTTTCCTCTTGGAAGCAACATGACTTCCTGATGGAATCCTCTGGTATCCTTTTCAGTTACTGGAGAGTAAAGAATAGCTCTCATACCAGTATAGGTTCTGTAAAGAACAGGAGTCTTCTCATCAACAACATCCCAAACATTTGCAAATACCCTATCCTTAGGTTCAGCAAATGCTGCAATCATCAAGATATCATAGTCCAAGTCTGCAATGGTCTTTTCATCACCGGTAATAATCTCAATGCCTTCATCAAGACCTAAACGTTTTAGGACTTTTCTTGATAAGTCAGCAACTTCCTCAAACTGCTCTATACCTATGCACTTGCAGCCTGTCACCATATTAAACATTATCAATGTCAAAGGTAAAGGACCACTTCCTAAGAATACAAAAGTCTTGTTTTCATTGAATTTAGCCAATTGCATCTCATTTTCAATAAGGCCAATATACCTGTCATAAAAATGGAATGAATCCAAAACAGCTTTAGGATCATCAGATTCCAAAATTTTCATAGCATTTTCTCTCTCAAGCCTTGCACCGATATAAACATAAAACTTACGAATCAACTGCAATGCCTTATTCATTTTCTCATCATCAAGGATATGCTTTGCAGAGTCAAAATCTATTTCTTTATCATGAGCAATTACTTCAATTTCATCCAAGATTTTTGTAATCTCTTCAATGTCAGTGCCGTCCAATGCAGAAATACCCTCGCTATCGAGGTCTCCATAGCTTGAAAGCTTATTTGCAATATCTTCAATTGTTCCCCAATATTTATAGCAACTCATTTTATCACACAAAAAGTCTTTAAAAAGAAATATTATTAATATTCAAATTTTTAATTTAATATAAAAAAAATGTAAAATGAAATTTAATATATAATTTATATTTAAAGATATATAAATTTTAAATTAAACTCAATAAAATAAATTTTATTTACTTGATAAATACTTTACCATATGGACTGTCTGAAGCTCATTATTTGTATCCCAAGTTATATTGAATCCCACTTTTTTCCAAAAGCTAAATCCTGCTTCAAGATTCTTATGGGTATGCAAGTAAATCTCATTGAAGTTATTTTCACAACAAAACTTCTCAACAACATCATATAATTGTGTAGCCAATCCACAACGCCTATAATACTTATCTACAAAGAGTCTCCAAATGCTTGCTGTGGATTCCTTAGAGTATAAGTCCTGAAATTCCATAAAGTTCTTATCATACTGCCTAACTGCTATGGTAGCAATGATTCTTCCATTACCACTATCCTCAACATAAAACAGACTGTTTTTCTTGCAATCTATATAATACTTATTCAAGTCTATTATGTCCTTATGCCAAGATGGAATGTAACCATAGCCATATTCAGACCTTATTTGGGAAAACAGGAAATTTCTCACCCTAATTTTTGTATCACAATCATCAGACAATTGCTTTATGGTAAAATTCATTTTTATCACTTTAAATCATTTTTAAAATAATAATCTATGTAAAAATAAAAAATTAAAATTTTTAAAAATAAAAAAAATAAAAAAGATATTAAATGTGATTGATATCATCAAGATATATCACTTCATCACAAATAATATCCATTAAATCCCTATCGTGGCTAACAACAAGCAGACCCATATTCCTTTCCTTGACAATCTTTAAAACTGATTCAAAGATCTGAACTTGAGTAATTGCATCAAGCATTGTAGTCATTTCATCAGCAATCAAGAATTTAGTGTTTGGATTCAAAGACCTTAAAACTGAGAATCTTTGCAATTCCCCACCGGAAAGCTCTGCAGGCCATCTGTTTAGCCAGGACTTTTGAATACCAAAGTCCTCAAGCAAACTATCAGGAACATCCCAAGATTCCTCAAGAACCTCATGCATTTTCCATTTAGGATTCATAACCTTTTCAGGATGCTGATAAATCAATTGAACAGGATTAAAACCGCTTTTAGGGATTTCATTTCCATCCAATTTCACTTCACCTTCATATCTTTTGATGTGTCCAGCAAGGATTTTACATAAGCTTGACTTACCACTTCCACTGTCTCCAAACAAACCTAAAATCTTCTTATTGTCAATGCTTATGTCAACATCCTTCAAGATTTGTCTAGATCCTGAACTATATTTGAATGAGATATTTCTACCAGTTAACTCCATAAAATCTACTCCTCATATTTATAACATCTGACCCTCTTATTCTCATCAATAGGGAACAAGAACGGCCTTTCCTTATCACATTTCTCCAACTTATGAGGACAACGTTCATAATATGGACAGCCTACTGGAATCTCACCATGCAATGGCTGATGCCCTTTAGTGAGTTCAAATCCATTATGAGGCAATGCCTTATAAAGGGATTTGGTATATGGGTGGAGCAAGTTCTCTCCTTCACCACTGAAATCTGAAGCATTGGCAACCTCAATAACATAACCTGAATAGAAAATTGCTATTCTGTTTGCAACCTTTAAAGCAGCATCAATATCATGAGTAATAAGCAAAACACCTACATTGTCTGCAGCCATCTGTCTTAAATGATTCAAGGTCTCCTCAACGGATTTTTCATCCAAACCAGGAGTAGGTTCATCTGCAATTACAAGCTTAGGATTTGAAAGAAGAGCTGTTGATACAAGAACCCTTCTTGCCATACCACCAGACAATTGGAAAGGGTACATGTCATCCACTTCCTCAGACAAGCCATATTTCTCAAAGATAGCTCTTTGCTTAGCCCTTTTCTCCTTTTCCTCAGCCTCATCAGCACATTCACCAATTACTTGATCTGAAACCTTCATCAAAGGATCTAAAAAGTTAACAGATTGTGGAATCAATGCAATTTCATGACCACGTAATTCCTTTTTGAGTTCCTCTGTTAAAACATCCCCTTTATAGACCATATTACCGGATAAATTGGCGTTATGAGGGAGAATACCAAGTATTGCATGTGCTAATAAACTCTTTCCAGATCCGGTTGAACCTAAAACAGCAACAATCTCACCTTCCTTAATATCCAAAGTCAAATCAGTGATAACCTTCAATTCCCTCTGATTCAATCCTTTAACATATTGGGTAAATGAAATGGAAATATTTGAAACATTAATTAAATCACTCATATTATCACCTAATCATTTGCACTTGCTGTGTCAAGCATCTTCTTAATGTTTTCTCCTGCAATA
>JAEEWY010000074.1 GCA_016291275.1 Methanobrevibacter sp.
AAGCATTGGTGACATCATTTACTACTTGAAAGGTCTCCATTTCAACAGAACTGGATTCAAAAGACCTGCTGTTACCTTCGGTTCCATGGGAGGAAGAGGTGGAGCTGTAGAATTCATCGCAAACGAACTCACTGAATGTGGATTCGAAGTTCTCGACCAACAGGAAATCTACTACGTTCCTGATGCAGAAGACGATGACACCAGCTTCAAATTAGGTCAAAAATTAGTTGAAGAAGCTAAAAAATTAGAACTTTAAGTTTGGATTCACATATCCAAATAAAGTTTGATCTTATAGTATTTGTAAGAAATTTTCACAATAATCTTTCTTATGAATACACTTTTTTTATTTATTTTTAAAACTCTCTTAACACATGTTATTTTTTTAAATTTGTTCGTATTTTTTCCCTATTTTGGATATTTTTTAACGAATGTTCGTATTTTTAACTAAAAAACTGTATAATTTTTAAAAACTATTCGTACTTAAATCTAAGTTAATAAAACATTTTGTAAACATAAGAACAAGTATATATGTTAGAAAGTTTATACTATAATTATCAAACAATTTTGTTCATAATGTTTAAAATTTTTTATAAATTTTATAAAAATCTTATACAGAATTATATAATGTTAAAAATTTTTATTTTTTGAGGGTTTATTATGGAAAATGAAGAAAAGACTATTCAACCAAAAGCAATTCAAATTTTTGCAAAGGCTCCTGGTGAGCTTGGTGTAAATGTAGTTAAAAGTCCAGTTAAATTAACAATTCTTTCAATGTTGAAAGACACTGATATGGAATTTGATGAGATTGTTAAAAACACTGGAAAATCCAAATCTACCATTTCCGTTCATTTAAAATCATTAAGAGAAGATGGAATCGTAAGCTACAGATTTGATGCAAACGACCACAGAAAGAAAATCTTCTTCATCAATTCCAAATTCTTAGGTGAAGTCCAATCTGGAGATGAAAAGGAATTGGAAGAAAGACAAGCTGAATTCCTTGTTAAAAACATTATGGATGTAGACAACTTCAAGTTCTCCTTCCTATTGTTCCACACTTTAAGATCTAACTTAATCCAAGAAGGAATAAACATAAACCCTGTATTGAACCAATCCGGTAAGAATATTGGAGCAGCAATGTATGAAAAGCTTTATGAAGAGGACATCAACAAGTTCTGTGACAATATCATTCAATTCTGGGAAGATAATGGTTTAGGCAAACTCGAAATAGAATTGGGAGACATCATCAACATTACTGCATATGAATGTTTCGAATGCAGTTTGCTTCCTAAGAAAGGAAAACCAACCTGTTACTTGGATGCAGGTATTTTTGAAGCTTTATTTGCAAACTATCTCAAGAAAGATGTTGACGTAACTGAAGTTAAATGTTTCACCATGGGTGACGACTGCTGCAATTTCTTAGTGGAATCCCCAGATGGAGAAGCTTTCGCTTACTAAATAATTAATTTTTTAATTAATTATTCTTTTTTTATTTTACTTTTTTATTATCTTTTTCTACAATTTTTTTATCATTCTATTTTATTCTATTCCTATTGATTTTTCTATTGTAATTATGATTTTCAAATTTGATTGCAATATTAAACTGAAAAATGGATTTAACAACTTAAAATCAATTTTTTATAATAAATATTACCTTTCAATTGCTCTTTCTAAAACCTTTTTATATAACTTAATTCTAATATAATTGTAATGTCAGACTCATTATTTTGTCCCAATTGTGGGATGCTAAAGAAAAATTGCGTATGTGGAAAATACGTTGCAGATAGGACTAAAAAACCTTATCAAAAGAAGACAAATAATAAGGCTAAAAGCACTGCTAAAGGGCTTTATCAATATGAAAATCGAAAACCCATAACCGTTAGCGAAGAAGCGGATGTTCCTCTTGCAGAGGTTTATGATATTGCAGAGCATGACCTTCCTCAAGAAGTCATTGATAGGTTAAAGGAAGAATATCCTGAAATTCCAGAGCAGATTATCGAGAATTTCCCATTTGAACAGCCAAGGGAAGGTCAACTAGAGATAATTGCAGATATTGAAGAGGCCATTTCAAAAGGATACAAATACATCATATTGGAAGCAGGTACAGGTACAGGAAAGTCAGCTATTGCTTCCACATTGGCTCGTATGTATGAATCTGCATATATTTTGACAATGACTAAACAGCTTCAAAAGCAATATGCAGATGAGTTTGATTTCCCTCTCGTAAAGGGAAGAGGTAACTTTGACTGTTTAAAGGATGGATTTGAAGTTACCTGTGATATGGGAGCATGTAAAACAGCACCAAAATCCTCTAAGTTCTTCTGCCCTTATGGAATAAGCAAAAACCCAACCTTAACCGGAGAATTGGCTTTTCAGGATTCCTTTGGAAGTGATGTCTTCTTCCAAACAACTGACCACTGCAAATACTGGCAACAAAAGGCAAATGCAATCAATTCTCCAATTACATTGATGAATTATGATTATGCCATATTGGAATTGAATTATGTAAAGCACTTTGGAAAAAGAAGCTTACTGATTCTTGATGAGGCACATAACATTGAAGACAAGTTAATGAGAACAATGGAGATTAATTTATATAATCGCCAGCTTGAAAAGGACATCAAGAAAGTCATCAGTCCTCAAACTCTAAAAAGTGCTGAAAAAGGCGAATGGATAATGGAAATTGATGCAATTCAAGGTCATTACTCAGATATTGAAATAAAGGATTTGCCTACCAATAAGGCAGACAGGATCAATTCAACAATCGCCAAGTTAAAGGCTCTTAAAACCAATCTTGAAAAGGAACCTGGAAATTGGGTGATTGATTCAAATGAGCACGGAGTTTCATTCAAGCCACTCAGAGTTAACCACTATGCTGAAGATTATCTATTCAAGCATGGGGATGTTGTAATCTTCTTAAGTGCAACAATCTTGTCTCATAAAATGTTTTCAAAATGGTTAGGACTCGATCCTCGTGATGTTTATCATATTCAAGTTGACAGCCCATTCTCTGTAGAAAAGAGGCCAATCGAGTTAAACTTAGCTGGAAAGATGTCTAAAAACAGAGTCAAGCAATCTGCTCCAAAATCCATTGAAATAATGCAGAAAATATTGAAAAGGCATGAAGGGGAAAAGGGTCTGATTCACACTCACAGCTATAAGTGCCAACAGTACATCATCAATAACCTATACAACAACAGATTGATTGCACATGGAACCAACAATAGGGAAAGGGTCTTGCAATTCTTTGAAGAGGATGAAAACCCATTGGTTCTTGTAAGCCCATCTATGAGTGAAGGTGTTGACTTGCCTTATGACAAGTGCAGATTCCAGATAATCTATAAGATACCATTCCCATATCTTGGTGATAAGCAGATCAATATGAGAATGAAAAAGGACCAAAGATGGTATGCATATAAGACTGCAATGACTTTAGTCCAGACTTACGGTAGGGGAATGAGGGCGGATGACGATTCCTGTGTAACTTATATCTTGGATTCAGATATTCAAATGCTACTCAAGAGTCCATTGTACAAGTCATTGATTCCAGATTTCTTTAAGGAAGCTATTGTAATCAATGATGACAGAATAATCTGATTTTCTCTTTTTTAAGTGATAATATGGTATTAAGGGAAGAAATTGAAATAGAAGGAATTCCTATAATTCTAGAGAGGAAGAATATAAAGAACCTATACCTTAGAATCAAGCCTGATGGCACTGTTAAGGTTTCTTCTCCAATGAGATTATCCGATGAAGCTATAACTGATTTTGTATTGTCAAGAATAGATTGGATTAAGGATACAAGGGCAAAGATGCTTGAAAACCCACCAAAGCCTAAAATAAAATATAAGGATGGTGAAACCCACTATATTTGGGGTGAGCCATACACTCTTCAGCTAATCAGCAATGAAAATTCAAAAAAAGCTTTTTATGACAGTGATAAGTCCATTATTTATCTTCCAGTTCCTAAAAGGTCCAATATAAAGCAGAGAGAAAAGATATTATTTGAACTTTATAGGGATGAATTGAAGAGAAATCTTGACTATTTCCTTGAAAAGTGCACTTATTTTGTTGGAAAGGAGCCTAAGGAAGTTAAAATCAGAAATATGAAGAATTGGGGAAACTGCAGAAAGGACAAGAGAGTTACATTAAATTTAAAATTAGCTAAAAAACCGCCGATTTGCACTGAATATGTTCTGATTCATGAATTGTGCCACTTGATTGAATTCAATCATGGTCCAAGATTCAAGGCACTTATGGACAATTTCTGTCCAAACTGGAGAGAGATAAAGAAATTACTGAATGAAGAGCAATAATTATTGAAAATAGAAAGGGAATATTTATATAAAACCAATACTATTAAAATTATAAAGAAATTTGGGGTGATATGATGGAAGTATTAGGTTATCAACTAATTAAACTAGACAGTACTCATTATGATGCAACTGTACTTGCCAAATATGAAAAATTGGAAGACATTTTAGAGGCATGTATAGAAAAAGGATTAGATATTGTATTGTTTAATGAAGGAAAACTGATTTTAGAATCAATAGAATAATTAATTTAATTATTCTATTTTATTTTTTTTATTTTTTTATTTGATTATTTTATTTTATTTTCTTCAAATATTCTTTAAAAATAGCTATTTTTTTAAAACGGACCTAGGGGGATTTGAACCCCCGACCTTGGGATCCGAAGTCCCACGTCATAATCCTGACTAGACTATAGGCCCAAAAGAAGTTTTTTGATATTACTTTTATATTAGTATCAATTTGTCTACTATATTAATTTATTTATTATCTTTTTTAAAATTTTAGTTTTAATGAGCAATAAATTTTTATTTTTAGTTAAAAATATTAATTATATTAAATAAAAATAGAGTTAGATAAAATTTTTAACATTTTGTGATTATCATGCTTACTAAAAGAATTATTCCTTGTTTAGATTGTGACCTGCAAGTTCCAGAAGGCAGAGTGGTGAAGGGAGTTGAATTCAAACAGATCCGTTATGCTGGAAATCCAGTGGAACTTGCTACCAAATATTACGAAGATGGAGCAGATGAAATTGTAATCTTGGATATCACCGCTTCCCATGAACGTAGAGGAACTATGGTGGATGTTATAGAAAGATTAACTGAAAATGTATTCATTCCAATTTGTGTAGGTGGAGGAATAAGAAAGGTGGAAGATTACACTCGCATGCTTAAGGCAGGTGCGGACAAATGCTCTACAAACACTGCAGCCATTCACAATCCTCAGCTATTGACAGATGCCTCTAAGGTTGTAGGTTCTCAAGCGGTCGTAATAGGAATTGACGCTAAAAGGAGATATGTTGAAGAAGACAAGGAAGCTGCTAAAGGCAAGACCATTGTAGATACAGACAAAGGTGAAGTATGGTTTGATTGCAGTATCTATGGTGGAAGGGAGTTCACTGGCATGGATGCTATTGCTTGGGCTCAAGAGTGTCAAGACAGAGGTGCAGGTGAAGTTCTTCTCACTTCAATGGATGGTGACGGAACCAAGGACGGTTATGATCTTGTCCTTACAAAAGCAATCAACGATAATGTGGACATTCCTGTAATTGCATCTGGTGGGGTAGGAAACCCTCAACACATACTTGAAGCTTTTGAAATAGCTGATGCGAGTGCAGCACTTGCAGCAAGCATTTTCCATTTCGATGAGTACCCAGTTCCAGTAGTTAAAAAATACTTAAAGGAAAAAGGTGTTCCAATCAGAGAAACCTTTTAGTTCAATAGGTCTATTTCAAAATAGTGATTTCATGTCAAATCTTAAATTCAATTCATTAATCAATCTTAAGCTGACCCAAGAATCAGGTCAAACTTCACAAGCCCCCTGGAAGTATAATTCAGTTGGAAATACCGATGAGTTTAATGAATTAATTTACTTAAAAGTTCCTTCAATTATTAATGAAGTTAATGATGAAACTATTAATTTAAATGAACTTCCAATTCTTTTAAAGCTATCACAAGATAAATCTAATTTTAATGAATTTTCTTATCTATATGAGTTTCCTAAAATAGTGGGAAATCATCAATTTTCTCAAATTCTTGATGAAAAAAACTTATCAAATAATGAAATCAAGACCATCGAAAATGAGATCAAAAAGGAATTGGTCAAAATCTATGACTTGGGTTTTGACTTGCAGAAATTCTATGAATTTCTGTTGGATGATGAGAAATTGGCTCCTTCTGTAGATTTCTGCAACGGCTTAAGACTATTCATTGCAAAAGATCCATTTGAATGCATCATCTCTTCAATCTGTTCTGCAAACAATTCCATTGCACGCTGGACAAAATCAATCGATAAGATAAAGCAAAATTGGGGAGAAAAGGCAGAGTTCGATAGTGGGATTTTTTATGGATTCCCAAGTCCAAATCAATTCCTGGACTTTTATGAAACTCCAATTGAGGAAGCTGATGAAGATGGGCACAGCTATGAAATTGATTGCTATACCCTTAATCTGAAGTCATGTGGTGTTGGTTATAGGGCACCTTATATGAAAAAGGCAAGTCAAATGATTCTTGATGAAGTGGATTTGAATGAAATTTTTAATATGAATTATGATGAAGCATTTGATTTAATCTTAAAGATGCCAGGTGTAGGACCTAAAGTGGCGGATTGCATCTTATTGTATGGATTTGGTTTCGAAGAGGCATTTCCATCTGATGTTTGGATTAAAAGGATCGTGTCTCACTTATACTTTGATGGAGAGGAAATTTCTGCAGAAAAGACAAGAGATTTTGGAATAGATCACTTTGGAGATTATGCAGGTTATGCTCAACTTTACTTATTCCATTATGCTCGTAAGTCAGGCTTAATGGAAAAAATCAAGAAATAATTTTTTATGATTATATTTTTATGGATTAAGGGTTTTTGTATGAATAAAGGATTTTTAGCATTGGCATTATTTGGAATTAGCTTATTTTTATTGTCATCTTCAGTTAGTGCTGAAGATATTGGTTCTGATGATTCCAATGCAAATATTGAAGTCATTGATGAATGGCAATCAATTGAAACTTCTGATATCTCTAGTGATAGTGCTAATTCAGATAGTTCTTTGGATGCTACTGGCAATTCTACAGGGAATGCAAGCAACAATACAAACATTGATTCTTCAAAAGTCCCTTATAAGTTTTCATCCGCTAAAAATATTAGTTCAACATATGGAAAAAAGGCCAAATTCTCTGTAAAAGTCGTAAATAATGAAGGAAAAGCGATTA
>JAEEWY010000075.1 GCA_016291275.1 Methanobrevibacter sp.
TGGACTTATATGCCTCTCAATTGGGAAAGACAATAGAGGATAAGAATCGTGTTGTATTCAATATATTAGATGCATTAGGGCCAGTAAACTTTGATTTAGATAAGGAAAGCCGGAATAACACTCTTTTAAGTAAATCAATTCTTGAAAATAAAAAATTCAATAAGGATTATTCATCTTCAAGGAAAAATGAAAGACGCATGCGTTCAAGAAGAATGAATAATATTAAAGCGGATTTCAAGGATTTGGATTTATTAGTTGATGAAAAAATGGAATACAATCTAATGAAGTCCAATTATGCTTTAGAAGCAGATAGATTGGATCATGAATTTGATGAATACAGCTTAAACAGGGATATTCATCAGAAAGATGAAATTTATGAAAAATATATTGATGATTTAATTGGAAACAGTTTCGAATATCTATTAAGCGAATTTTCCTTGAATTCATCAAATTCTTCAGATTACTATACTCCTAATGAGGTTTCCACTTTAATCGCTAAGCTTATATCTTCCCAGAAATCAAAGCTTGAATCCGTTTATGATCCTTGTTGCGGTTCCGCTTCATTGCTTTTAGAGATTAATAAGGAATTGCCTTGTGATTTTATCTGTGGTCAGGAACTTAATGCCTCATTTTACAATATTGCAAGAGAAAACATGATTCTGCATAATATTCACTATAAGGACTTCGACATTAAGCAAGGGGATACATTGGAACAGCCTCAGCATTTGGATTATACTTTTGATGCTGTAGTTTCTCAGATTCCATTCAATTCCAGATGGACCGCTGACAGGAGTTTCCTTGATGATGTAAGGTTTATGCAATACAATATTCTTCCTCCACATTCAAAAGCGGATTATGCATTTATTCAGCATATGCTTTATCACTTGAATGAGGATGGAATAATGATCGTTGTTGCTCCTCATGGAGTACTGTTCAGAGCGGCTTCTGAAGGAAAAATCAGAAGGATGATTGTAGAAAGATTCAATTATCTTGATGCAGTCATTGGACTTCCTGCAAACATGTTCTACAGCACAAATAACCCTGCATGTATGATGATATTTAAGAAAGACAGGGATGTTTATGATGATGTTCTCTTCATTGATGCTTCAAAAGGATTCGATAGAACCAAATTAATCAACTATTTGCAAGAAGAGGATATTTCCAAAATCGTCAGCACTTATAAGGATAGGGAGGAAATAGAAGGTTATTCCCACAGAGCAAGCTTATATGACATTGAAAGGAATGATTTTAATTTGAATATTCCTCGTTATGTTGACACTTATGAAAATGAAGGAGAAGAGATAGACTCTGATGAGTTGGTATCAAGACATAAGTATGTGACTGATGAGATTAAAAAGGTTACTGAAGAGATTGAAGAGACATATAGGAAGCTAAATATTGAAAATGACTTATTTAGGTAGTTCTTTTCCATTCTCTTTTATTTTTTTTATTCTTTCTAATTCTTTCTAATTCTTTCTATTTTTTCTAATTTTTTATTAATTTATTTTTCATTTATTTATTTTTTATTTATTTTCAAATGCTCTTGGCATACTGGCTTATATTTATTCAAATAATAGTATATTCAAGGAACATGTATTTTTGGTGAAACAATTTTAATAGATTTTAAAATAAATTCATTGGAAATTACAGTTTCTTATCGGAAAATACTTAAAACTACGAATTCAATCAAGGATCTATTATTTCATAATAGCTCTTTGATGAAAATTCTTTTGATTATTCTAAATAATTCTCTATAAAAACATTACATTCGTCTTATCTCTATTTAGAATAATCAAAATTTTTTTAAAATAAAATCAAATACTATCAAACTTTTTTTAATTATATTTTAGTTTTTTCAAAATTCTTTGATATTTTCAAGGTTTTTAAGACAGTTTTTTGTATTTTTGATAGCAAACTATTTATATAAATAATTTATATAGTATATACATAGAATTATTTACTATACTTTTAGAATATTCTTTTAACATATCACCCCCTTTACATTAGTTTCTAGTTTTCTTTTTTTGGTATAGTTTATAATTCAGGTTTAGAGCTTAGATTTTTTAATCTAAGTTCTAAACATTAATCTTTTTAATTAACTTTTTTTAAATTTTCATAAATATTTAATAATGTGAAAGGTCAAAATTATAATTGTTATTTTGATAAAATTTATCCAATTTATTATTAGGTGAAAAAATGAGTAAAACTTATATTTTTGGTCATAAAAGTCCAGATACTGATTCAATTACCTCAAGCCTTGTAATGGCTGATTTGGAAACTAAATTAGGTAATGATGTTGTTGCATGCAGATTAGGAAGTCTTAACAAGGAAACTGAATATGTATTGAATTACTTTGATATTGAAGCTCCTGAATTAATTGAGAAAATTGAGGATGACGAGCAAGTTATTTTAGTGGATCATAACAGTCCAAGCGAATCCGTTGACAATATTGAAAACGCTAATATCCTAAAGGTCGTTGACCATCACAAAATAGCTTTTGAAACTTCTTATCCATTATTTGTCAGAACAGAACCTGTAGGATGTACTGAAACCGTTTTATTGAAGTTATATAAGGAAAATGGATTAACTCCAGATAAAACCATTGCATCCTTGATGTTATCTGCAATTATTTCTGACACCTTGCTTTTAAAATCTCCAACAACCACTGAAGATGATAAGGAAGCAGTTAAAGAGCTTGCAGAAATCGCTGAAATTGATTATGAAGCTTATGGATTGGAAATGTTAAAGGCAGGAACTGACTTATCCAGTTTCTCTATTCCTGAAATCTTAAGCTTAGATGCAAAGCAAATTGACTTTAAGGATGTAAAATCCATTGTAAATCAAGTGAACACTGCAGATATTGCTGATGTAATGGAAATGAAAGCTGATTTGGAAGCAGGAATGGAAAAAATCATTGAAGAAGAGGATTTAGACTTATTCATGCTTTTAATCACTGATATTGTAAACAGCAATTCTCAAGTCATTGCACTTGGTAAGGATGCTGCACTTGTAGAAAAAGCTTATGGAGTAAAATTAGAGGATAACACTGTCTTATTGGAAGGAGTTGTCTCCCGTAAGAAACAAGTGGTTCCTATTATGACTGAAAATGCTTAAATGGCATTTTTGGTTTCAATTTTTTAATTTTTTAATTTTTTAGTTTATTTTTATTTTTTGATTTCATTTTTTTAAAAATTTTATTATGAGGGGGTAAAAAATGTCAAAGTTTTGTCCAAATTGCGGTCATGAAAATAAGGATGTTGCTACATTCTGTGGAAATTGTGGAAGTAAATTGGTTTCTCCAGATTTCAGCACAAATTTAAGAGATAATGGATCTTCCACTAATAATTCAACTACCACTACAACAACTACAACTACTTCAAATGCTAGCAGAACTTCCGGGTCTGATGATCTTGGTTCTGTATGTTGTGCTGTGCTTATAATATTATTTGTAATAATTCTTATCATGTCAATAGGATAGTTTAGGGATAGAATGGATTTCAATCAATTTGGGAACAATTTAGAGGATTCCACTAATTTTCTAATAGAAAAATTAAGTGAATTGCATCCTTGGGATGAGGAATGGAAATACAATATTGCAGTTAAATTAGTTCCCATTTATGTTGAGGAAATTGGCAAATTCAAGGAGTATCTGGAATCCATTGGCTTGGATTTCACAGAAGAGAATTTCGATAATATCCTTAAGTTCTCATCCATTTTGACTAAAGATCAAGTTAAGCTTCTATTTATGGGAGATTTGGCTGATATTCCTTTGATTTATGATGGCAAATACTTAAGTGATGATGAAAGGATTGACTTATTGGTTGAATACAAGACACGCTTAAGGAAAGTAGAGCCTAACTTGTATCTGTTCTTTAATCATGTGGAAAATTACTTGGATTAGTTATTTTTCCTATCAGAACTTAAGTTTTCATGATTCTTTTTTCTTATTTTTCTAATTTTTAATACTTTTTTTAGCTATTTTTATATATTTTATTAAACATATTATTAGATAATTAAAACTTGTTTTAGGTGACACAATGTTTTATAGAAAATTAGGAAAAACTGATTTAGAAGTATCTAATTTAGGTTTTGGATGTATGCGTTTACCTCATAAGGAGCATTTTTATGAAATTGATGAGGTTGAAGCTGCAAAAATGTTCGATTATGCAATTGAGCATGGAGTAAATTATTTTGATACCGCTTATTCTTTTCATAGTAAAAACAGGAACTTAGGAGGAAATGCTGAGCCGTTTTTAGGCAAGTACCTTGCTGAAAGGGGCATTCGTGATGATGTTGTCATACAGACAAAATTGCCTGGTTGGCTTGTAAACAAAAGGGAAGATATGGATAAGTTCCTTGATTTGCAACTCGAAAGATTGCAGACTGATTATATTGACATTTACATGCTCCATTCCCTTAAGATTGACTTCTGGAACAAGTTATATGGTATGGATGTATTGGAATTCTTAGACTCAATCCTTGAAGATGGAAGAGCTAAATATGTAGGTTTCTCATTCCACGATGATTTGGATGTTTTCTTTAACATTATGGATTCCTATGATAAGTGGGATGTTATATTGACTCAAGTGAACTACCTTGATGAAGACTATAAGAGCGGTCTTGGCGGTTTGGAGTTTGTAGGAATGGCAGGTCTTGGAAATGTAATTATGGAACCTCTCAGAGGAGGAAGCCTAATCAATAATATTCCAGATGAGGTACAAGCCCTTTGGGATACTGCTGATAAGAAAAGAACTCCTGTCGAATGGGCATTTGAGTATCTATGGGATAAGCCTCTTGTAACTTCTGTATTCAGTGGTATGAGCAATATGGATCAAGTGAAACAGAACATAGCTATTGCAGAAAGTTGTGATGTTAATTCCATGAGCGAACATGACAGGCAAATCCTAAAGGATGTTACTCAGGTCTATAAGTCAAGGGAAGAGATTCCATGTACTGGTTGCAGATACTGTATGCCTTGCCATAACAGGGTGGACATTCCTCATTGTTTCAAGCAATATAATATTGCAAAAAGCTTGGATTACATTGATAAGACTGCAGCTCCTTATTTCTGGTTAGTGAATAAGGATGAACGTGCAGATAGCTGTACTTTCTGTGGTGAGTGCAATATCCAATGTCCGCAAGGAATCGATATCCCTGCAGAAATGGAAAAGGTGTTTGATTTCTTCCATGATGAAGAATATATTTAAATTACTTTTTCATTTTATTTTTTCTTATTTTTTAATTTTATTACTTTTTATTTTTCTTATTATAATTATCTTCTTTTTTCCACCAAATTAACACTAAATCTGTTTTGTCTTTAGGATTAACCCAGTTTCCTCTCTCATTTTTAATGAATATTTCTTTAAAGTAATTTTCTAAAGCAATTCTGTTTTTTTCTTCCAAGTCTCCAAGTCGCCATATGGATCGGTTTATTGCTTCATCTATGCTGTGGTACTCTTTAAGGTTTTTACATTCCAATTGAAAAACATTTGCTTCAATTCCAAGACTTCTTAAAAGCATAACTAAAACCATATAGTCTGTTCCCGCTTTAAATGGTTTTCCAGCTATTTCTGCTTTCTCCTTTTTGTATTTGTGGGTTGAAGATCCAAAAACGGTTATATAAACGTATTTATTTGCAATTTCATTTAGAGTTAATAATGTATTTTTTATATTAGCTATTCCATTTAAGCATCTGGAAGCAAGTACAATATCATAATTGCCTAATTCATCATAACTTAAATCATTAATGTCCTTTTGAAAGGTTTTGATATTTTTTATATTTTCATCTTTGGCCTTTTTGTTTAGTTCTTCAAGCATCAATTCTGATTTATCGATTCCAGTAACTGATTTTGCTTTTTTAGCTATTTTTCTGGTAATTGTACCTTCACCGCAACCTATATCAAGAACGGTATCATTAGAAGATATTCTCATTTCATTGAGCAAAACATCAGGATAATCATCATTTTTAAGCCATTTGCCATATTCGCTAGCTATCTTATCCCAATCTTTTTCTTTTTTGAATCCTTTTTTGAGGGATTTCTGCCAAATGTATTCCCAATCGAGTTCTAAAGGATTTATTTCATCTTCTAATCTCATGATACACCTAGATTATAAATTTATTAAGATTATTTCTTCCACCAGTACAATACCCAATCTGCCTTATCGTTTGGATTTGAAAGCTTTCCATTTTTATTCTCTTCAAGAATGTCTTCAAGGTATATGTGTAACTGTTCCTTCTCCTCATCATCTAAGAAATCCAATCTCCATTTACCATTATCCATTGCGTCTTCAATGCTTTCATATTCCCTTTCATGACCTATGTTCAGGCTTTCTACATTTGGATAAATTCCCATATCTACAAGTATGTTGAAAAAGTATCTATGAGATGGAAACTCAACATATTCCTTATTGATGGAATCATAAAATTCCTTTTCAATTTTCCAGTTGTTTGGTCCAAAAAGGGTTATGTAAACATAATTTTCAGCGATTTCATTAATATTTGCAATGGTTTCCTGTATACTTAGAATTCCATTCAATGATCTTGAAGCTACAACAATATCATGTTTTCCCACATTATCAATTGTTATTTTACTTAAATCCTCTTCAATTGTTTTAATATTGTCTATATTCTCTTTTTGAGCTTTTCCATTTAATATTTCAAGCATTTTATATGCAGAATCAACTCCAGTGACACTTTTTGCTCTTTTTGCAAGGGGAATTGTTATAGTTCCGTCACCGCAACCTAAATCAAGAATAGTTTGCTCTTTGTTTACATTAATCCTTTCAATCAATCTGGTGTGATAGTCGTCTCTTTTGGCAGACTTTCCAAAATTCGGTGCTGCCTTATTCCAATCTTTACTTCTATCCTTTTTTGCTTCAAGCTTCTTTGCCCAGAAGTAAGCCCAATCTATTTCTTCAGGATCATTGATTTGATAAGTCATGTTATCACAAAAGACTCCATTTAAATGAGTATTGATTATTTAGTCCTTGTTTTCAGCTTTCATTTGCTTTTGAACTTCATAAACGTCAGAGACCGCTAATGTTCTCTTAAAGTCAAAACGGAAGTTTTCAATGATGGAACCTAACTCTCTCATTGTTGATTCGAACTTTTCAGTCTTTACTGGGATGTCACATAAGCTGTCAATGCTTTGTCCAAGCTCATCAATGTATTTTGGAAATGTTTCGTTTGCATGATTGAAGAAGACATCATATTCTTCAGGGC
>JAEEWY010000076.1 GCA_016291275.1 Methanobrevibacter sp.
AACTCCCTAAGGATAACTGCTTTATCTATTGGTTTATCGTCCATAAAGTAACCTATCAAAAATAATTTAAATAAAAATAAAAAATTAAAAAAAGAATAAAAAGATTATTCTAGACGTTTACGGGCAGCGTCGAGAATAATTTTTTGTTCAGCACGAGCAACGGTTTTTCTCACATCAGCAATAGCATCAGTATTTGATGATACACTTGTGATTCCGAATTCAACAAGTTTTTCAACAATGTGAGGTACACTACCTGCTTGACCGCAGATACTACATTTGACACCTGCTTCTGCACATTTTCTGATTGTTCTTTCAATCAGTTTCATTACTGCAGGGTGTTCTTCAGAGTAGTGTTTTGCCACAAACTCGTTGTTTCTGTCCACTGCAAGAGTGTATTGAGTCAAGTCGTTGGTTCCTAAACTTACAAAGTCTATTCCAACTTTAATGTACTCGTCAATCATAATTGCAGCTGCTGGGATTTCAACCATCATACCAAAGTCAACATCTTTGTGAGGTTCAAATCCGACTTCAGAACATAACGCTTTTGCTTTAACAAGTTCTTCTGGACTTTGTGATAAAGGAATCATGATACCAATGTTGGTGTATCCTTTTTCGTGTCATTTTTTGATAGCTTTAAATTCACATTTAAGGATTTCAGGTTGGTCCAGTTCTCTTCTGATACCTCTCCAACCAAGCATTGGGTTATGTTCACGAGGTTCGTTTTCTCCACCTTCCAAAGTAATGAACTCATCAGTTGGTGCATCAAGAGTTCTGTACCATACAGGTTTTGGATAGAATTCATCTGCTACTTTTAAAACACCTTCAGCGATGGTATCTACAAGTTCATCTTCTCTTCCATCAAGGATGAATTTTTTAGGGTGAACACCAGTTGATAACATCATGTGTTCAGTTCTAAGCAATCCTACACCATCTGCACCGGTTGCTGCTGCTTTTGGAGCTGCTTCAGCCATACTTACATTAGCTTTAACTTCGGTAACAGTGATTAATGGAGTTGCGGATACTTGAATTGCACCAGCACTTGCAACTTCCTCTTCAGCACCTTTAATGATACCTTTGTATACTAAACCTTTTTTACCGTCTGCAGTAACTTCATCATTTTCTTTTAAGGTAGTTGTTGCGTCTCCAGTACCTACTACACAAGGAATTCCTAATTCTCTTGAGATAATAGCTGCGTGACAGGTTACTCCACCTTCGTCAGTTACAATACCGGTAGCTCTTTTCATAGCAGGAACCATATCAGGAGTGGTCATAGTGGTTACCATTACGTCTCCATCTTGAACTTTATCAAGTTCATCAAGACTTAAAATGACTTTAACAGTACCTGATGCTAAACCAGGACTTGCACCAAGACCTCTGATTAAAACTTCCAAATCAACTTCCTCTTCAGCTTCTTCTTTTTTAGAATCGCCTAAGGTAGTGATTGGTCTGGATTGTAATAAGAATAAGTTTCCATCATGGAATGCCCATTCAGTATCTTGAGGTTTGCCGTAATGACCTTCTACTCTTTTAGCCATTGCAACAAGCTCTAATAATTCCTCATCAGATAAAACTCTTTCTTTTCTTAAATCTTCAGGAACGTCAACTTGAATGGAGGTTCCACCTTCTTCATTAGTGAACATGGTTTTCTTGTCACTAATGGTAACATTTAATACTTCATTGGTTTCTTTATCTACAGCGTAGTTATCAGGAGTTACAGATCCACTAACTACAGATTCACCAAGTCCCCAAGAACCTTCGATTAAAGCGATGTTTTCTCCAGTGGATGGGTTTACAGTAAACATTACACCTGCCTTATCGGAATCAACCATTTGTTGAACAACTACTGCAATGTAAACTTGAGAGTGTTCGAAGTTGTTTTCTTCTCTGTAGAAAATAGCTCTTGCTTCAAATAAGGAAGCCCAACATTTTCTTACATATTCAATAACATTATCTAATCCTTGAACGTGTAAGAAAGTGTCTTGTTGACCTGCAAATGAAGCTTCTGGCAAGTCTTCTGCAGTTGCGGAAGAACGAATAGCTACATCAGCACCGTCTTCTTCTCCAACTCTTTCGGATAATTGGTTGTAAGCTTCAGTAATGTAAGTTGAAATTCCATCTGGTATAGGAGTTTCAATGATAATTGCTTTGATTTCTTCTGCAGCTTCTTGAAGCTCTTTAGTGTTATTAATATCTACTTGGTCTAAAATATCCATAACCTTGCTAAAAATTCCAGTATCTCTCATAAACTTATCATAAGTTTTAGAGGTTACAACAAATCCTGGAGGGACTGGAATACCTGCTTGGGTTAATTCACCTAAATTAGCACCTTTACCACCAGCAATACCTAAATCATCTTTACTTAAATCTTCAAATTTTTTAACGTACATTGTTCTGCTCCTTTTTAAACAATAGTCCTTAATCAATTTTCAATAATTGAATGATAATGACGTTTTGGATATTAAATTAAAGTCCAAATAAATATTTTTAGATTGTTTAATTTTGAATTAAATTAAAATTAAAAATAAAATGAAAAATTTGAGATTAATCAAAAAGCCAAAAGACTTATTTGACTAATTCTGCACCTTTTTCAACAACAATTCTGCAAGATACAGGCATTTTCATACCTGCTCTTTTTAAAGCGGTTTTAGCGTCTTGGAAGTTTTTAGGGTTTACATCAATAGACATGATCTTTTGATTGGTTTTTACTAAAGCTTCTACACTGATTGCTTTACCGAAAGCATTTCTCATACCGCTTTGTACCCTGTCCGCACCTGCTCCGGTTGCCATAGGGTTTTCTCTTACGATGTTGTGAGGGTATACTCTTAATTTTAAGTGGTATCCTAATCTACCAGCAGATCTTTGCATGTATCTGTTAGAAGCAATACGAGCTGCTTCTAAAGCATTGTGTCTAATTTGAGCTGGTTTTTTAACTGCTAAGGATACTCTTACTGGGAAATCTTCGGATAAGTTTCCCATATCATATTGAACAATTCTGTTATTTGGTATTTTTCTAATATATTCTCTTCTTGAATAAGCACGAACCATTACTAGTCCTCCATATAATCATAATTAAGAATTTATTGTGTGCAAATCTATTGTACAAAGCCATATGTTAAAGCCATTTCCATATTGTACATTTTGAATGCTCTATTTAAGTTCTAATCTAAATACACAAAAAATTCTTTAAATTTTTTAATCGACTGAAAAGCCGAAATGTAAGTGTTCTATCAGAACATGAAAAAATAATAGCTATTTTGTAAAGTATAATCCCATATTAAGAAAATATAAGCTATAATTATATTCTTATTATCATACTTTCCTATCCTAGCCATATAAAATTGAGAAAATTAATAATCGAATTTAATAATTGAATATTATATATTATTAATTTATAAAGTTAGATAGAATATTACTATATATTTTTCTAAACATTAATAAATGTTACCCTATATTATATATTATTTTATAGATATTATATGAAATGAAATAAAATATTGAAATATATAATGAAAATATATAATGAAAATCATAGATTAAAAAATTTATAATTGAAATTACAAATCATTAATTAATTACAATTCTAACAATGCTAAAAAAATTTAATCGGGTAAAAGGATGAACATAAAATCAAATATCAAAATGGAATATAAAGATCAGGAATATGCTGAAATTGTCTATAAATCCCTTGAAGTGGACAATGAAGGTTTTGTTCAAAGCGAATTGGATGAAGATGTGATAAATTTTAAAATTGAAAGTGATAAGTTAGGCAGTTTTTTAGCTACAGCAGATGATCTTATAGCCTCTGAAATATTAGCTGAAGAAATCATTAAAAAAACAAGCCAGAATGATTCTTTGAAATAAAAAGGCTGAAATGAAAATTCATCAGAAATTTATAAAATTTTCACTTAAAAGATAAATTTAATAATAATTAAAATCATAAATATATTACAATATAATGATATAACAATATGTTATATTTTTTTATCATAATATAATAAACAGACAAAGATGAAGTGTTAATATGGAATGTCATAATCACCCAGATAGAGAGGCTGTGGCAAATTGTTCATTTTGTGGAAAAGCAGTTTGTCCAGAGTGTAGTGTGGAAATTGGTGGAAATATTTATTGTAAAGATTGCTTAAATGACATCATTGCAAAAACTATGGTGGAAGAGGAAGCGGTAGCAGATTCTCCAAAAGCTGCAGAAGTAGTTGAAGAACCTGCAGATGCATTTGAACCAATTACTCCAATTCAAGCAGAGGAACGTCAAGTTGCAGAAGAAATTGCAAAACCAGTTGACAAAGCTCCTGAAAACTTTGAAACTGATTATGAATATGAAACTGCATATGTTGAAACCTATGAAGAAGATGGTGATGAGGATAGCTATTACGAAAATCCTGAACCTATACCTGAACCTGTACCAGAATATAGGGAACAGGAAAGAAAACTTAAAGCAAAACCTCAACCAAGCAGACCTCCTATTGAACCTATCCATACTGGAGATATAGATGAGGATTACTATTATGAACCAGTTCCTAGTGAAACTCCAAGCAATGAACTTGAAGCAAAATATGAAAGATATTTAGAAGATTTATATTATGATGAAGAAGAGGATGTAGTTCCTCCAGAACTTCTTGAAGAAGTTGTTGAAGAACCTCCTAGGTCTAGAGCTCCTAAAGGAAAAAGAAGAAGGAAGAAACAAGCTAAAAAAGAACGTGCAGCATATGAGGAAGCACCTAGAAGACAAAGACCTAGAAATTATCCAAGAGATGATGGGGAATATTACATTAACCCTAGAGATGAATACGAAGAAGACTTTATAGTTCCATCACATAACAGAAGAAGAGCTCCTCAAAGAGATGCTGAAAGTTACGAAGAACTTAAAAGAAGAATTGAAAGAAACTACGAACTAGAACAGCAAAGCAAGAAAAAAGGTCGCTTCAGAAGATCTAAAAAATCAAAATACGATTATGATGACTATGATGAACTAGAAAATATCCAAGAGATGCACAGATATCCTGTAGAGGAAGAAAGTGAAAATCTTTCATTCACTGAAATCCTTCTTGCAATCATCTTAATCATTTTAATAATATTACTTATCTTATATGTAATTTACTTATTCAGATTAAGTGGAGATTACGCTGGTTTCATAGAAGCTCTTATGGGATTAGTTCAAAATCCTGGAGAATTCATTACTAACGTATTGAATTAATTAAACTAATAGAGAATTTATTTCTCTATCCTTCCTTTTTTTAACACTTCCATTATCTTATTTTTTTATTTTATTTTCTTTTTTCTTATTTTACTAATCTAATTTTATAAACTTATTTTTTACATAAAGTTTTTGAATACTATTTTTATAAAAGCTAAAAAATAATAAAAAGTAAATGATCTAATTAAAAAAAGATAAGATTGATAAAAAAAGCTATAAAAATTAATTAAAAATTGATAAAAAATTGAAAAAATAATAAAAAAAGAAAGTAAAAAAAGTGAAAAGTAAAAAGAAATAATTAAAATAATTATTCTTCTGCTTCTTCTTCAGCAGGTTCTTCTACTTTTTTCTCGAATTCATCTACGAATTCAACTTTTTCATAATCCATATTGTCCCAAATGTCTTTGGAAATTCTGAATCTAGCGAAAGTTACATCCATGTATGATTTTTGATCGAATCTGGTGATTTCATCTAATTTGATGCTTACTTTGTCACCATCGATTTTGATTTCAGTTTTGTCTAAGTCCATGTTAGGGTAGGAGTAGTGTAACTCAATCATACTTTTGATTTTTTCTTCATCATCTTCAATAATTTCCACTACAGAAACATCATATTCTAAGTTTTTACCAGCTAATTCGTGGTTGAAGTCCACTTTAACTCTTCCACCGTTTACAGAAATGATTTTACCGGTACCTGCATCTGCAGTAATTTTCATACCTCTAACAGGAGTCATGCCTTGTTTTTTGAATTCTTTCATTGGAATTAATTGAATGAAATTAGGGTTTCTTTGACCAAAACCATTTTCAGGAGTTACGGATACATGTACAGAATCTCCAGCTTCAGCTCCGATAATAGCATCATCAATAGCTTTTAATAAATGATTTCCTCCAACGATAATTGGGATTGGACCGTAAACTTTGTTTTCTACTAAGATACCTGCTTCTTCTGCGATATCTTCGGAAGTAGTATCGAATACTTCATCAGTTTCTTTAATTTTTCCAGTGAAATTTAATCTTACAAAATCTCCTTCTTTAATTGCCATAAATAATTCTCCTATAATCTTTATTATGAAAACAATTACATTTTTAAATATTAAGAATATGTCTTACTTTCACAGTTTACTCAAGTTCAAAATAAACAAATGTAATTAATAATAAAATTGAATAGTAAATTTAATAATTTAATATCAATATAAAATATCCAGCTAATTAAAATAATTTTTTAATTAATCAAATATTCATTATATATTTTTATTAAGTGATATTATATAATGTTTACTAATTTAATAATAAAAATAGAAAAATAATCGGGAAAAATAGATAAAAAAATTAAAAAAAGTATTGAAAAAATTTAAAAAAATTAGAGGTGTGAATCAGTGACTATATTCTTTACAAACCTATTGCCATTTTCAAATACCTTTTCTTTAAATTCCTCTAAAACTGCTTCATTTTTATAATTCAATACACGTACAATGCTTGGATAATTATTGATATACTCTGAAATCATATCTGCATTGATCCTTGTTTCCAAAATGCTTAAGACCCTATTTTTAAAATGGCTGCTGAAACCATAGAATATGGAATTTTCAATTTCAGTGATTGATTCAAAAGGTTTTTCCTCACGTTTCTCAACTAACTCATTAGCTAATTTTTCGTTGAAGAAATTCAATTTAAGCAGATCTTCAAATGATAAATTGTTTGCAGAATCAATGATGTATTCTTCAACTCTCAAATCATGCAATGGAGCCCTATCCTCATTAATCTCTCTTTCTAAGATCCTAAGTGTTTCACTTGGCAACATGGATTTGACAGAATCCAAATTATTCTCAGAACAAGCCTTACGAATTAAAGTCCCACTTACACCTTCAATACGTGGAACAAAAATGAATTTGTCCTTAAAATCAAACCCTATCTTTTTCAATGAT
>JAEEWY010000077.1 GCA_016291275.1 Methanobrevibacter sp.
AAATAATATCAGGAATTGAAGACTCATTGGAAAAGGAATTGCTCATTTGTGCTAAAATTGCTGAAGACAAGGCCTGGTTGAAATTAATTAAGCAATTAAAAGCAGATGGATGCAATGGCCTATTGAACATGAATATGGCAATTGAAACATTAGGTCCAAGCATGGGAGAAAACATATCTCAAGTGGTTATTAGAGGAACTGGAGTCGTATTTGAAGAAAAAGAGGATGTAAGTTCCTTATAATTACTAAAAAAATATAATTTTAAACTTACCCACACTTATTTTTTAACTTTTTTAATATATTCTTTTTTAATATATTCTATTTTTTACAATCCCAATAGAATAGCTATTGGATCAAATCCAATCATTTTTATTGCCATATAAATCAAGATTATGGAAAATATCTGTTTTAGTCTTTCCTTAGGCATTTTATAAACTAATTTTGCACCAACTGTTGCCATAGGCACTGAAAACAGTACAATTAGAACAAAATTCACCAAACTCACATAACCTAATGAATATGGCATTGGATTAACTGACCAACCTGTGTAAATATATGAGATGAGCCCTCCAATAGCTGTCAAGGCTATGAAGACTGAAGATGTTCCAATAGCTTGAATCAAGCTGAATCCAAACAGTATGCAAAGAGCTGGAATCAGGAAGACTCCGCCACCTACACCAAGCAATCCAGAGATTATACCTATTGAAAAACCTACAATTGCTGCACTCAATATATTGAAATCAATCAATGCCTTTTCACCATCAGTTCTAGAACCGAATAGCATATCCAAGGCTACAATAAAGAGTAGGCATGCAAAGATGATCTGCAAGATTCTTGAAGGAACCACATTTGCAAGAAGGCCTCCGCAAAATCCTCCAATAATCCCAAAAATAGCTAATCTGATAGCTGGCTTTACAATGGACTTGTTCTTTTTCTGATGCTGATAAGCTCCAGATGAAGCTGTTGGAATGATAATTGCCAAACTGGTTCCCAATGATATCATCATAGCGAGTGAAGGGTCAACCCCCACAGAATCGAATAAGAAGAATTGCAAAGGAACCATTAGGAATCCTCCACCTACTCCAAGCAATCCTGAAGCGAATCCTGCAAATATTCCTATTAAAATCAAACCTATATAAAAGCTAATCGGAAACATGATAACACTTTAAAATATAATAATTCAAGTAAAATATAAAAATTTATAAATTATATGATTAATAAAACTTATAATAATATTATATTTCATATTTAAAATAAATATTTGAAAATATGGATTTTTAGAAATTGAAAAATTAAAATGGCTTTTGCTATGGGGAAATTCTTATGAAAACAAACAAATACATTCCTTTTGGAATAATTCTAATCATTTTTGGAACTCTCCTATTCTTCTTAAGTGGAATAGACCAATTCATAAGACCATTTACCCAACCGATTCTAATGGGATCCTCAAAAGGAAAAGACATTCTCTTTTTTGTCCTTTTTGGAATAACAATAATCCTATCCACACTTGGAGACAATGAAAAGATACACAACTATTTTAAAAATCTCCATATACCGGAAATGCTGAAAGATAAGGATTTTTACTTAAAGTTATCCTTAATCCTATTGCTCTTTACTGCAATAGCTGGACTAGTTATGGAATTTTACTTAAGAAATTCACTTGGAATAGACTGGAACACCATCCTTGTAATCATGAATCCAAGTGAAACAAGCACAAGCATTCTCCATTCCCACTTGTACAAAGGAATATTTGGAATGATTCTTGGAATGCTTTTAACTTACATTCCAGCGGGAATTCATACTGGAAGCTCCTTAAGTGCTTACACTCCAGATTTGATTGGATTGCTCTTCATATTGATTCCAATCACTTACATATCCATGGTCCTTTCAATGCAAAAGAGGAAAGCAGTGCCAAGAATTTTCCTAGCATTTGCAAGCACAATAGGAATAATAGGAATCATAGATGGAGGATTATTTGCAACTCCAACAGTTGGGGGAATCTATGGAATACTCATATTGATGTACAATAATGAAATCCTGGAAGGAATTTCAGATTACATTACTGAAAAGGAAAAAAGAGATTTGATAAAAAGCCAATTAAGTGAAGAATTGTCAACAATTAAATCTGTTTTAACAGGCCAAATAAGAGATAATGGAAAGTCAGTTAAAAAGTATTTGAAGATTTTAATTCCACATATTGCTTTGATCCTAATTATCATATTAAGGTTTTCAATTGCATTTTATGGCGCTTGTCCTGATTCTTATGAATTAAATATATGCCACCCGCATGATCTTGATGGATTAAATCAATACGATGTATTAAATTTAACAGAGCATGAAAATAAAACAACAGTTTATCTTTCAAATCAATATAATGAGATGGAATTGTTAAATAACTTAGCCATTGATTTAGAGGGAAAATGTGATTGGTACTCACTTAGCTGGAACATATATTCATACTTATAAAATCATAAAAAAAATATCAGTATTTATAAACAATAATCTTATTAAATAAATACAATAAAATAAAAACAAAAACAATTCAACCATATCCAATAATAAGAGATGATTAAATGAAAATTAGTATTATCATACCTACATACAACGAAGAGGAATATCTTCCTAAATTGCTTGAAAGCATAAAATCCCAAGATTTTACTGATTATGAAATCATTGTTGCTGATGCGCAATCCGATGATAATACTAGAAATATCGCTAAGGAATATGGTTGTGTTGTTGTAGAGGGCGGACTTCCTGGACCTGGAAGAAATAGAGGTGCAGAAGTGGCTCAAGGAGAAATACTACTGTTTTTAGACTCTGACTTGGAATTGACTGAAAATTACCTAAGCAATGTGATTGAAGAGTTTGAGTCCGAGGATTTGGGAATAGCGATTACCCAAATGACTCCACTTTCTGAAAAGAAAAGGGACAAGTATCTTCATGACCTTGCAAACTGGTTTATGATTGCTGTTGAAAACATAAAGCCACATGGTGCCGGCTGTTATGGAATCATCTCCAAAAAGGAGTTGCATGATGAAGTTGATGGATTTGATGAGAACCTAAGCTTTGGTGAAGACACTGACTATATCGAACGTGTTGCTGAAATAAGCGAGTTCAAAGTGCTTAGAAATGCAAGAATCGGAGTTTCCACAAGAAGACTTGAAGAGGAAGGGCTTTACACCTTACTTAAACAGTATGGTAAAAGTACTGTTAATGACTTTAGAGGAAAAAGAACTTCAGCAGAGGACTTAGGTTATGAGTTCGGTCACGACCCAATAGCTGCACTTGATAGTGTTGATATGGAAAGGATTGCTGAAAAATCCAGAAACAGAAAGATCAAAGACAGAATCAATAAATTCAAGGACAGAGACATAGAAGAGAATAAGTTAATTGAAGTTACTGAAAAGGAAACAGGGCTTGTTGTTAAAGAGGCAGCAGGCTCACAAGGCAAGAAAAGAATTTTCTATTCCGTCTGTGGAGAGGGAATGGGACATGCAATCAGAAGCAGCGTTATTCTAGAGCATTTAACCAAAAAATATGACGTTTACATTTTCTCAAGTGAAAGGGCATATGAATTCCTCAACAGCAAATTCGATAATGTGTTTGAGATTGGAGGATTCAACACTGTCTATGAAAACAATGTGGTCAGAACCAAGAAAACATTCTTCAAGGCATTGAAGGCAAATCCTACAAACCTGAAGGAAGGATACAATGTATTGTATAAGGAATGCAAGAGAATCAAGCCTAATATAATCATATCAGACTTTGAAAACTATTCAAGTATGCTCAGTAAGATCATGAACATTCCACTCATTAGCCTTGACAATATCCATATGCTGACCCAATGTGAATATGATTATCCGCCAAATCACAGAGCGGATATGCTAACTGCAAAGGCAGTTACAAAATCATATATCCTAAGGCCAAAAAGGCATATAATAACATCATTCTTCTATCCTCCATTAAAGCATCCTAAGATGACTGCTCTTTACCCTCCAGTATTAAGGGAAGAGATAATGAAATTGGAACCTGTTGAAGGAGAGCATGTTTTGGTTTATCAAACAGCAGAATCAAGCATAAATCTTATGGAAGAGCTTAAGAAACTTGATTACAAATTCATCGTTTATGGTTTCAACAAGGATGAAGTTGATGAGAACTTGACATACAGGTCTTTCAATGAAGAGCAGATCTTTGAGGATATGAGAACAGCTAAGGCAATTATAGTGAATGGTGGATTCACTATGATTTCAGAGGCAATCTATCTTAAGAAGCCAATCTACAGCACTCCTGCACATAAGAACTTTGAACAGATATTGAATGGATTCTATGTTGAAAAGTTAGGATTTGGAGAATACCATGATAAATTGGATGTCAAAAAGATCGAAAGCTTTTTGGATAATCTTGACAAGTATCAGGAAAACCTAAACAAGGTCGAGCCATGGGACAATACTGAAATCCTAAAGGATCTTGACTTAAGCATTGAAAAATATTCAAAGCTTTATTAGTTCTTGAATTGAAAAATAAGCATTTTTAATTTATTTTTTTAATAAACTATTTTTTACTTCATGTAATTACATGACTTTACATGAAAGTATTTTTTATTATTTATTAACTATTTTTTAATTAATTTTTTGATTATTTTTTAAGAAAAGATTTTTAATTTTTTAATAGTTTTATATATTACGAATTAAAATATTTGAAATAAAAAAAAGAAAAGAATTGAGTGTTATAAAGTTACACCCATTTCTAATTGTTCAGTAAGTTCTTTGTATCTGTTACGGATAGTTACTTCAGTTACACCTGCAACTTCTGCAACATCTCTTTGGGTTTTTCTTTCACCTAATAAAACAGATGCAATGTATAATGCAGCAGCAGCCACACCAGTTGGACCTCTACCTGAAGTTAATCCTTTTTCCATTGCCTTTTCAATGATTTCAATGGATCTGGATTGTACTTCACCAGAAAGACCAAGTTCACTTGCGAATCTTGGAACATAATCTACTGGAGATGTAGGAGGTAACTTAATGTTCAATTCTCTTGTCAAGAATCTGTAAGTTCTTCCAACTTCTTTTTTACTTACTCTAGAAACTTCAGCGATTTCATCTAAAGTACGAGGTACTTTACATCTTCTACAAGCTGCATATAAGGAAGCAGCTACAACCCCTTCAATACTTCTTCCACGGATAAGCTTGTTTTCAACTGCACTTCTGTAAACAACAGAAGCAGCTTCCCTTACACTTCTTGGAAGACCTAATCTTGAAGAGTCTCTGTCTAATTCACTTAATGCAAAAGCCAAGTTACGTTCAGTAGCCCCGGAAATCCTGATTTTTCTTTGCCATTTTCTTAAACGGTACCATTGAGCTCTGTTTCTTGCAGGAATATCTCTACCATAGATGTCCTTATTCCTCCAATCAATCATTGTACTTAAACCTTTATCGTGAATAGTGTAAGTAATAGGAGCACCTACTCTTGTACGTTTGTCTCTTTGTTCGTGGTCGAATGCTCTCCATTCTGGACCCATATCTACAAGGTTTTCATCAATAACTAATCCACAGTTAGCACAAACCACTTCTGCCCTTTCATAATCCCCAATCAAATCAGTTGAACCACATTGTGGACATACGGTTTGTTTTTCTGGCTCAGAGTCATCTTTTTGTCTTCTTCTTGAAGTTCTTTTGGAATTTTGAAGAACTTCTTCAGATAATCCTTCTTTCGTGTTAATCTCTCCTATTATATCAATTTGACTAGCTTTTCCCAAAAATAGGGAAAAACCTTTAAATTTTCTCTAAGAAATGAATAGAGAATAAATTTTTTTAAGTTATCTATTTGTTTCTTCTTTTTCTTGAATTGGATTTCCTATTTTTAGAATTCTTGGAATTTTTGGAATTACCTTTTGAACCCTTTTTAGACTTAGAGTTCCTGTTTTTCTTATTGAGTTTCTCCATTTCACTTTTAGTGGAAACAAATAGCTTTTCACCATGTCTACTTTCAAGATCTCTTCTATTAACTGACCTAAAAATATTTACGGAAACGTATGGATTCTTTACTGGGCCAAAAATAGAATATACCTTACCTATTTTCTGCTTATCATTAGTAAAAACAAAAGCTCCAGCTGGAGGAGTCTTTGTGGTTTTGACAATAAGCTTTCCAGAATTGGCAAGGTGTGAGATGTTTCCTAAAAATTTCATCAAATCACCTTAAAAATAAACATTAGTACATCTTAATATAATGACATTATAGTATATAAATGTTTCGATGCCTTTATATATAAAAAAATTTCTTCTTAAAAAGTATTACTAAAAAATCCTAATAAAAACTTTTTAATATAGCCATATTCATTCTTTAATCAACAAACAATTGATTAATAATAGTTATATTGGGTCATATATAAAGATTATGGAAGTTGATGGGGAATAAAAAGAAATGATGATTGTAATAGAAATAAAAAGAAAAAATGACAATAATCAAAATAATGAGAAATAATAAGAAATAATAGTGAACAAAAACATAAATAGAATTATGAATAAAATTAGCGAGTTACAGGAAATTATAGATAATAGCGATAATATTGTTTTCTTTGGAGGAGCAGGTGTTTCTACAGAAAGTGGAATCCCAGACTTTAGATCTGAAAGTGGAATATTTAAAAGCCTGCAAAAATACGGGCATAGCCCAGAATATCTGGTTTCACATAGTTACTACATGGAACATACTGAAGAGTTTTTCAATTATTATAAGGAAAATCTCATTTTCAAGGATGCAAAGCCAAATCCTGCACACTTAAAGCTTGCTGAACTTGAAAAAGCAGGTAAGCTAAAGGCAGTAATCACTCAAAACATTGATGGATTGCACCAAAAGGCAGGAAGCAAGAATGTTTTAGAGCTTCATGGAAGCATTCACAGAAACTATTGTGAGTTCTGCAAAAGGGAATATAATCTGGATTTCATCTTAAAAAGTGAGGGAGTTCCTAGATGTGAATGCGGAGGTATAGTCAAACCGGATGTTGTGCTTTATGAAGAGCCATTAAACAATGATGTTTTAAGCTCATCCATCAATTACATAGCTAATGCAGACACATTGATAATCGGAGGAACTTCACTTGTGGTTTATCCTGCTGCAGGATTGATAAATTACTTCAA
>JAEEWY010000078.1 GCA_016291275.1 Methanobrevibacter sp.
TATTGAACAAAGAAAATTATAGGGATACTATTCTAGAGGCTGTAAATCTTGGTTATGATACTGATACCACTGCATGTATTGTTGGAGGATTAGCAGGAATCTATTATGGATATGATGACATTCCTACAGAATGGATAGATCAATTAGCTAAACTGGATTATATTGAAGATTTAATTGAAAATTTTGCTTTAAATTTAAAATAAAATATCAGAAGGTGATATGATGGAACATGGACCAGATAACACTAAATTAGAAAAATTAATGGAAGACCCTCAAAAGCAAGAGGAGTTCATAGAAGAGCTTAGGAAATCCCAGCTTTTCTTGCCAGTCATATTCTCAGAGAATATGTTTGAAGGGATTGAGGATTCAAAGCCCGGAGATGTATTTACACTCAAAGAGCCATCAGGATATGATATAAACTTCTTGACTGACAATAATGGAAACAGAGCAATTCCTCTATTTACAAGCAGTGAAAAGATGGAAGAAGGAGGACTTAAAAGCTCTGCAATGGTAATGTACGTGCCGGACCTTGCAAATATGTTTAAGAGAACTAAAAACAATTACAAATACATTGCAATCAATCCAATGTGTGAAATTGGTGCAGACATGCCTATTGTTCCATTTATTAAGCTGTTTGCCACTAAAGAGGAAGAGCCAATAGACGTTGATATGACCAATCCTGAAAGTGTAGCCTATATGGTTTGCAAAGCTGCATATGATAATACAGGGCTTTTTGTTCATGACATCAATTTGCCGGATGATTGGGCAGAAAAGTATGAAATAGGTGCATTAATCAAGGAAAGAGGCTTTGTTGACATGACCAACAAGATTGGGCAAATGACTACCAGCCACAGATATGCCATCATTTCCAATCATGTAGCTAATTTCTCCCAGTTTGAAGATGGAACCAACTGGAACTTGCATACTGCAGCTCCAAATTCAAAATTCAAGGTCTTGGATGTTTATGAATTTAATGGAAAGACTCAAATTCTCTTATTGCACTTAATCGAAAATCTTGAAGACTTCTTTGTTGATAATGACACCATCGATAAGGAATATGTTGATCTAGCTAGAAAAATCTTTGAAGATTCCTTTAAAAAAGAGATAATTGAAGAAGTCAATACAAAAGAATGGCTAGAGAGATGCAGTTTTCCTATAGGTATGGACAATGATGGAAACCTATGGGGTCTTGATGATTAAAAAAAGCAAGAAAGGGGAAGAAAAAAAGAAAAATATCATTGATGTTTCTTGTGTGAAAACTCAAGGAACTCAATTCTATTCTCTTTTTCGCAAAATGAATAATATAACCTGAATGAATCTGCAACATAAACTTCTTGCTGACCTTTTCGGTTGCAAGACAAATGTTTGCCCACATTCGGATTTAGAAAGATTTGTTTGATCTTCTTCAATAATTGAGATAAAACGCTTTTATCCAATTTCTTTAGAGACTTGAAGAAATCCTTCTCATATATCCATTCTATTATTGAATCGCCTAAAATCTCTTGAAGCACAGCATTAAGCTGACTTTCATTTCTAATTTTATTAGGGCAAGATGCATAGATCTTGATAATCACCCAACAAAACTACGACTTTAAGTCTTTCTTCCTCCCAAAATATCGTTTAGGCAGTGTTTGCCTTTATCTAATTCAACCACTCTGTACTTTTTACCAGTTTTTGTGTTTAAAAAAGACATAATTTTCTCCGATATTCCTGTGGTTTAAAAACCACAAATATACTCTATTTTTGTTATATATAAAAAAGTTTCTAATTCTTATGTGTGTTCATAAAAAGAAAATATGGATTTTTTATATATGCTATTAAAATAATTAAAATAACACTAAATATTTTTAATACTTTTAATCATAACTTATCAAAATATTAATCGTAAATGTAATTAAATCAATACATTTATATACTCCGAAAACAAATATTATATTGTAGAAGCAAATGGGAAAAAATCACCATACATCAAACTCATTTGCTTTATGTAAAGGGGGTAAAATATGTTAAATAATGAATTACACCAAGATGTTGAAGAGTATCCTGTAGAAGAATTGCATTTTGCGAAATACGAACTTGTACGCTTGATGAAGATGAACCTTGACAGTGACAAGATGATTCGTGAAAGGGTCAAGGTTGAAATGAACAAGTTCCTATACAAAATTCTTCAGGAAGTCTGTTTTGAAATGAATAAGCAGCCATACTCCACAATTGAATATGAAATGTTTGAGGAAGCCATTTATCCTTATATCCATGTCAAAGAGATCAATCAGGAAAAGAAGAGAATCTTAGCACATTTGGATGCAATCAAATCTGATTGCGAGGTATTGTCTGCCTATGTTAAGAAAACTCTCAAGATCCGTGATTCACCTGATGAGGATGATTTCATTCCTTTGACAGGAAGAGTAAAAGCAATCAGAAAGATAAGTAAAAAAGAAGATTACTAATTCTTTTACTTATCCCTTTTTTTCAAAATTAAATAAATAATATAAACTTTTTTTAGAAATCCTAATGAGTATAGCATATTTTATATGGTAAAATCAGTGATTAAAATAATAAAAATAGAAAGAAAAAAAGAAATTAAAAAAATAAAAAAATAAATTAAATAAACTGTTTTGGGGTTTTATAAATCTTGGTCAACATGGGCAATGCAAAGTTCAGTGCCGTTTGTTTGATCAACCACGATTTCACCTTTTATATGAGTGGCGCTATTGCAAGCCTTCTCTACATCATCTTGAGGAATTTTTATGGAACCTCTAAATGAATATTCTGATGTGGATTCAAGAATGCCCTCACGATCAAAATTCCGACCTTCAGCAATCTTATCAACAGTGCCATTGGAGTAAGTCAATTCAATATTGGAGAATTTAATTCCAGTGACATTCGTAATGTCTTCTTTAGGACTGAATGAAAAAACCAGCTGTGCGGAAACAATATCATCATAATCCACTGCATTTGGAACAGAAACAGGTGAATCACCGAAACTATATGATACAGCATTCAAATCAATATGTTTCACATCCGCAAGGTCACCATTATTTCCACTTGTGCCAAATAGTGATAGGCCTACAATAATCAATATCAATACAATTAATGCAACAGCAATAACTTTTATATTTAACAATTCCTTAATTGAACTCAAATTATCACCATGCCACTTTTTCTTTTTAAGTTATACTATAATCTCTTCAAGCAGATCCTTATCATCCACATAAACAACTGCCAGCTTATCGTCTTCCATGAAAACATACATATAATTATCCATGTCAGACATGTATTTTATAGCTCCTTTATGGCCATTGATTGTTTTAGCATCAAATCCTGCAGAATAGAGATTTGAAATTTTTCCTTTTCTATCTTCAGAGACCATTATGGTGATATTTCCAGCATCTCCTTCATAGCATTTAACTTCACCATTGTGAGCCTGGAAGTCCTCATCTGCCATTATCTCCATCAAATCTGTAAAGTTTTCATCAAATTCATATCCACTAGGGATAACGAAATCCACACCACATACTGTCACATTTTGAGCAGGCTCTTCGAAAAAGTCAAAGAGAGCACTGCTTGCAGGATTGACAGCTACAATAAAAATCATCAATAATGCAAAAGCAAAACCTAATTTTATTATAGAACTTCTTTTCATTTCCTCACCTCAATACGAAAAAAATCAACTTAAAATAGTTCATAAGTTTATACAATACAATAAACAAACTAACTATAAAAATAATTTTAATGATTTATACATTTATAATTTATGATTTAATTCTAAAAAATGGAAAAATGTTAATTAGTGAAAAGGTCAGACGAAAAACCTATAGAAATGAGAACAATTTAACAAACTATTTTTAATTAAAAATACAAAACATTAATCAGAAGCGGAAAAGGTGAATGCAATGAATGAAATCATAGACAATTATAATGTTAATGCAGAAATGGAAATAGACAACAGCGAACTTGAAGACATAATGCTAATAGAACCTGGCATGATGACCATTGCAGATGAAGAGGAATTCTTCAGATTACTCAAAGAGGCAAAGCTTTTCATTCCAATCCAAATGGAAAAGGAAGAAGTATTTGACATTGAAAACCAAAGCGTTATAGACGTTATAAAGCCTATACCTCCACTTGGGTTCAATTTCATTTCCCTTAGCTTGAATGATGGAGGAAAAGCACTTGTTGCATTCACAAGAAAGGAAATAATGAAGGAAATCAAGCTTAAGAAAGACCATATTGTAATGAATATGAGAGACCTTGCCAAGATCTTGTATGGATTTGGCGATACCTTCTCATCAATGATCATCAATCCACAAACTGAGCATTCCATAATAGTTAACGCTTCCACACTTATAGACCTATTTAAGGAAAAGGCAAAAAATCCATTTATTGCTTCACTTGAACAAACTTTAGCTACATTGAAAAGCAAATCCGTGGAACTCGACAATCATTACATGTTCTTTATAAGATCAGAATATGAATTCATGGAAAATGAGGCTGTAGATGGAATCTTTACAGCAAAAATGCCACTGAGAGCATGCACTGACCCTAACTTCCAATCCAATCTTCCAATATTGCATAAGATAATGATGATGGAAGGCCAAAAAATACTCTACACTGGAAAAAGCGATGAAGTGACTGATTTCAATGTATTGATTGCACCTGGATGTGAATTCCAAAAGTTCTATGATGAAGATGGAGACACATCCGTATGGAGATGCATAAAACAGCCATTCTATGATAATCTTGAGGAAGAGGATGATGGTGAAGAATGATTAGATGATTATCTAATTTGATTCATCAAATTTTTTTTACTTAATAAAACTTTAAAACAATCTATAATTATTTTTTCTGGGAATTATATCAATTATTTCAATGCTCTGATTTCTTTCGGATACATAAAAAATAATTCTATATTCCCCTACCTTTGCTCTTTGACATTTAGGGCATTTATTGCTTTTTAATTCTTTAAAATTTGGATGATGGGGATTTTTTAGAATTTCCATAATTTTCTTATTGATTCTCAATAATAACTTTTTATCATTCTTATGTTTATAAAGAAATTTTTCTGCTCTTTCATGTTCATATAATTTATAGCTCATTTTTTTAACTCAATTTCCAGTTTATTAATCCTTTCTTCTAAACTTTCTAGAGTTAATTCTTTAACGTTTTCTAAATTACCATTTTCGAATTTTTCTATCTCTTCATTATAAAATTTCCCTTCTTCATCACTAAATTCTTCATGAGCATAATAATACTCTATTAAAAAACTTATAACATCATTGAAAGTATCATTTTTTGAAGCTAATTTTGATAAAGAATTATGGTTGGCTTGAGAGATTTTAATAGTTTTATTCATCATAGTACCACATTATATAGTATACTCAGTATACTATAAAAAACTTTCTAAAAAATCTAAAAGAATAGAAATAAATGATTAAATACACTTTAAATTTCAATTAAAAAATTTATAGATACTTATATATAAATTAAACTATTTTTAAAGCTTTAAATAACAATATAACATTAATATTAACTTAAAATTAAAAAATAATAAAAAAATAAAAAATTGATTTAAGAATAGAAAATTAATTGAATATGAAAAATTTAAAGTTAATTTAATTTAAGATCTTTCTTTGCTGGAAAAGCTTTAGCATATAAATAAATATAATTGATTTCATAAATTAGATTGAATAAAAATATTATTAAAATAGATTACTGATTAAAATGACTAACTTAAACAATAAAAAACTTAAAAAACTATTGAAATCAAAGTCAAGAGTTAAGATAGAACAGAACCCTGATATGTTCTATAAGGAATTCTTAAAATCAGAGGTTTTTGTTCCAGTCATTGCAATGGAAAATGAGGAATCACTAAGCGATGGAGACACACTTGACTTGCAGATTGGCTTCTTTGATGAGGAAAATGGAAACCGCAACATATACCTATTTACAGATACAAACGAATTGGAAAAGGCAGGATACCAAATCAAGTCAATAGCTGTAAACGTGATGGAATTATCATTCATATTGGCACAGTTTGACATTGATTTCAATTACATTGTAATAAATCCATACAGCGTTGATACATATAAGATAGACTTTGATGAATTTTTAGAGAAAAATAACTTTTAAATATTGATTCTTAATTCCCGTGATAAAAATGAGCATACTCTATAATGATAAACTTGAAGAACTAATGAAAATACAATCAGAGATGAGCGAAGAGGAAAACGAACATTTCCTAAATGAATTCAGAAAATCAGAACTCCTGGTTCCTCTTCAAATTGAGCTCGATTCACTAGACCTTGAAAACATGAATCTAGAGGGATTGAATGAGATCAATAAGGAAGTCAAGTTTCATCTAAAATCCTTCGTAGGACCAAATGGTATCAAAGTCATCCCTATTTTTACAGATGAGGAAAACATTCATGATGTTCAATTGAACACAACAGTGGGATCATTGTTTATGAGAGACTTGTACAAGTCCATAGTTCCAATTCAAGACAGCTTTGATCAAATCATCATCAATCCAAGTGCAGAAAACGAATATAAAATAAGCATTGACGACTTCTTAAGTCTCTTTGATGAGGAAAGGGAATTCGAAGACATGATGAAAGAGATTGAAGAGGAAATGCTTGAAGATAAAAATATGGATTAATGGATAAAAAATTCAATATAATATAATTAAAATATCGATTAATTAACAATGCACTTTCCTTAAAAAATCATCATTTAATTGGTTGATAAAGTCATTTAATTAAATCAAATACCTAATTTTTTATTTAATGAATTCTGCACGTATATGTGCCATGTAAAATTTCTTAAATATAACCATTTAATGATAATGCAAAAAATAGAATAGCTAATAAAACAGCAATAAAAACTAAAAATAAAGCCCCTTCTTTTGAAAATGGACTTACTGGTGCACAAGTACCATTGGAACAATTCTCATCAATTTGACAATTATCTTCTTTAGACACTTTCATCACCAAAAAAAATAGAT
>JAEEWY010000079.1 GCA_016291275.1 Methanobrevibacter sp.
TAAGAGTCATTTTACCTTTAGCGATATCACTTCCAACAGGTTTTCCAAGGTCCTTTTCATCACTGATTACATCTAAATAATCGTCTTGGATTTGGAAAGCGGTACCGATCATACGACCATATTCGTATAAAGCATCGACAGTTTCGTCATCTGCTCCACCCATAATTGCTCCTGCTTTGGTAGCTGCAGCAATCAATGCACCTGTTTTCTTAAAGATCATTTCAGAATATTCATCTTCCTTAACATCAAAGTTTCCTTCAAAGCTCATATCGGAAGCTTGACCTTCACAGATTTTTACACAAGCGTCTGCAACAGTAGCTAATGCATTTGCAACATTTGCAGGGTTTGCATTTTCCTCTTTGGAATCGATTACCATTTCAAATGCTTTTGAGAATAAGGTATCTCCTGCTAAAATAGCTACAGGTTCATCCCATACCTTATGTACAGAAGGCATTCCTCTTCTCATGTCATCATCATCCATGATATCGTCATGAATAAGTGAAAAAGTATGAATAAGCTCTAAAGCAGCAGCAGTTTTCAATGCATCTTCCTTTTTTCCTCCAACTGCTTCTGCAGAGATTAAAGTAAGAGCCGGCCTAAGCATTTTACCGCCAGCTTTAGTTAAGTAAAGACAAGCATCCTGTAAATCCTGTGGTTCAATAACACTAAGATTCTCTTCAATGGTTTTTACAACATCTTTGGAATATTGTTTTAAGACATCAGTAACATCAGACATAATTCTCCCTCTAGACTAATATTTATTGAAACTTCATTAAATACTTAATTAAAAATATTTTTATAATAATGATTTTTTTAAGGAAATAAGCTAAATAAGTTAATTAGATTAACTAGTTGCCATTAAAGACTTGAGCTTGTGCATTTCTTAAAATATGAATATTGTTTCCTATTCTGTATCCCTCTTCCTCTGCAAGCTCTCCGTAAGCAACTAACATCTCAAGCTCTCCGTGAGCAGGAATGATGTGTTTTGGCTTAAGCATTCTCAAGAAATCCCTATGGTCTTCACGGCCAGCGTGTCCTGAAACGTGAGCGTTTGCATAGATTCTTGCACCATTTGCCTTTAGTTTGGATTCAAGAATATGTCTGTTTGCAGCATTGGTTGGGTTTGGAATGATAGGTGCTGAAAATATGACATTGTCTCCTTTCTTTACATTGAATGGAGTTCTTCCACTAGCAATTCTTGGAAGCAATGCATCAGGTTCACCTTGGTGACCAGTGGTTACAAGCAAGAACTTGTCCCTATCCTCTTCAGCCTTCATAAGCGCCTTATTGACCGCTTTAGGAGATCCATAAACATAAGCGTTTGCAGGCAATTTCAAGATTCCCAAGTTCTGTGCTATTCCACAGAACCTTTCCATTGAACGTCCTAAGAATAGAATTTCCCTATCGCTGTCCTTTGCAATGTCTGCAATGGTTTGAATCCTTTCAATATGAGATGAAAAGGTAGTTACAATCATACCTTCTTTTGCCTTTAAAGGTTCTCTCATCAAGTCTTCAAGGATTATTCTTGCAACCTTTTCTGAGTATGTTCTGGTTTCAGTGTAATTGATTGCATTGGTAGTCTCTACAATAAGAGCCAATACTCCTTTTCTACCTAATTCCCTAAGCCTGTTGTAATCAGGCGGTGGGGAAACCTTTTGGTGATTGTCAAACTTAAAGTCCAATGCATAAACGATTATTCCTTCATTGGTGTGCAATACAGGGAACACAGCTTGAGGAATACTGTGAGTGGACTGTACAAACTCCAATGTAATGTCCTTGGATAACTTGATCTTGCTTCCAGGATTTAATGGTCTTATTGGATTGTTTACCTTGAATTTACGTTCTCCTTTAATTTGCTTTTCAATTAATGCAGTGGTATAAGGGGTTCCGATGATTGGTGCATCGTATCTGTGAGCCAATTTGGCAACAGCACCAATGTGGTCCAAGTGACCGTGTGAGAATACTATTCCCTTAACTTTACCGTCTACATCCTTCATGATTGTATCGTCTGGAATTACTCCTCTTTCGATTAAATCTAAACTGTGCATTCTATCAATATCTGTATCTTCGTGAATGCTTATTCTGTCTAAGTGGATACCCATATCAAAGATGATTACATCTTCACCGACTTTTACTGCAGTCATGTTCTTTCCTACTTCTTCATATCCACCTATTGCAATAACTTCTACAGTCATTTATTGCCTCCTTTTTGTTTTTTTTCCGTAAAATAATTAGTATGATTAAGTAAATTAAGTCTATAAAAATTCATCGAATATAAAATAATCATATAAATTAAAAATAAGAGTAAAGACTCTTAAATTAAAAAATAGAATTACCTTCTAGCATATGCTTTTGTATCAAAGCCTCTTGATTCTAACCAGTTTTTAGTCTCACCTTTGATGATGAGATTTGAATTCTTAAGCTCCTCGATATTTGAAGCTCCAACTAAAAACATTGCAATTCTTAATGATTCATTGAACCTTTCCACCATTTGGACTAAAGCGTCTTGTCCTTCATAAGCTCCTTTAAGTGCAGGAAGTGCCATACCAACAGCATCTGCACCAAGTGCAATTGCCTTTGCAGCATCCAAACCTGATCTGATACCGCCAGAAGAGACAACTGGAATGTCAACAGAATTCACTACTTCTGCAGTGCTTACAGCAGTAGGAATTCCCCAATCCCAGAACAATTCTCCTAAATATCTGTCATCTGCACGATAGGTTTCAACAGCAGCCCAACTGGTTCCGCCAGCACCTTCTATATCAATAAAGCTTACTCCTGCCTTTTCAAGAGTCTTTGCATCTTCAGCACTAATTCCAGTACCTGTTTCCTTTGCCATGACAGGAACCTTAACTGATTTGCAAATTTCAGCTATTGAATCTATGTACCCTCTTGCATCAACATCTCCTTCAGGTTGAATAGCTTCCTGTAAAGGGTTCAAATGGATTGCTAAAATATCACTGTCCAATATTTCAACAGCTTCCTCTGCCAAATCAGATTGAGGTGCTCCAATATTTCCTAAAACAAGTGCGGATGGAGCATTTTCCCTTACAACATCATAAGTGTCTCTTAATTCAGGATGGACAATAGCTGCTCTTTGACTACCTAAACCTAAACCTATTTGCTTATCTTCTGCAACAGTAGCCAATTCCTTATTGATATCCTTAGCAGCAGGATGTCCTCCAGTGATTGCTGTAATGAATAAAGGGGATTCCAATTTCTTGCCGAAAACCTCTGTTGAAATATCAATTTCCTCTTTATGAACTTCAGGCAATGCCCTATGGATCAATTCAATATCCTCAAAGCCTGTAGTCTTATCCTTATAATTAACATCATAATTCTTGCAAATCAATAGATGTTCTAATTTTCTATCTGAAATCATTGTTTCCTCTTTAATTATTAATAAAATGTAAGTATAAATGTTTAAATTAATATCAAGCACCATTAAATCATTAGAACCTAAAAAAAGCAATTAAATAAACTCTAGATAATCAACTATTTTTTTAAATAGTAAACCTTTAAAAGTAGTTTAAATATCTAAAATAAACTAATCAATGTGAAATTCTTATAAATAGAAAAATTAAATTTAAAAAAGCCCTTATAAATAAAAGTTAATTAAATAAAATATTCTTCGTGTTTAATTAGGTCCCGAATGAATTTAAAAACATTAAAATCCGACTTAATATTAATTCTAATCTTTTAAATTCAAAATATATGAAAATTGCATATATTTTAACTATTTATAATTTTTTATTTTCATTATATTTAAATATTGGGTAAAAATAGAGTATTTTAAGAAAAAATTCTTTAAAAAAAGGTTAAATAATACTAAAAAAGAATAAATAAAAGTAAAAAAGAGCAATGAAGAACTAAAATTACTTTCTGCAGATTTTAGTTCCATTCACTTTCATTCCCTGCAATGCCTTTGCAATTGCCCCTTCCTCATTTGCATTGATGATTTCAGAGCTTATTCCATAATCTGCTAAGTCTAAAAGCTCTTTTACCTTTCCAACCATACCTCCGGTTACATCAACATTGGTGGTTGATTCCAAGAACTTGATGTCTTCAATGGAGTTCACTTCATCAATATGAACTGCATCTTTATGTGTTTTAGGGTTTTTGGTATAAACTCCTGCAACATCAGTTCCAAGGACAATCCTATCAGACTTTAGGAACTTAGCAATGTACTGAAGCACTTGATCTCCAGAGATGACAGCAATCTTCACTTCATCATCAATAACCACATCTCCAAAGAGAACAGGTACAAAACCTTCCCTAAGGTATGTCTTTATTAAGTTCAAGTCAAAGTCATAGATTCTCTTATTGTGTGAAGTTATAATGGAAGATGGAGGTATTGCAATAACTGGAATGCCATGTTCAATCAAGGACTCACAGATGATTGAATTCAACTTCTTGACCTCATTTTGAACTTCAGCAAATCCTATCCTCTTTTCAAGGTAATCCTTCATTTCAAAAGGTTGGCCAATTTGATACTTTTTAGCAGGGGGATGACCAAATGAACCTGCTCCATGAACGATTACAAGACCATCTATAAGATCATTGCTGATTTCTTCAGCATATAAAGACTCTCTGATTTCCTCTGCAATACGATTCAAGTTTTCATAATCCACTTTAGGTTCTGCTGAATCCTTTTCAGTTAATATGCTTCCGCCAATCTTTAAAATAATCATAAAATCACACTAAATAAAAATCTAATAATAATCCATTTTTTTAAAAATGAAATTGAATTAATTAATAAATTGAATAAATTAAATAAATATGAGAATAAAAATTGCATCTAATTAAGGCAAAGGAGGAGCTCTCCTATTTACTAAAACACCATCCTTTGAGAACTTGACTTTAATTGTCTTGTCTTCAACATTGATTGCCTCTGCAACTTCATCAATTGTCTCTTCACTGCATAATGAAATTATACTTCCACCACCACCGGAACCGGTGATTTTGGATGCTAACGCTCCATTGTCACGAGCGGTATAAATCATTCTGGACAATTCATAGGTGTTTACACCTAAAGAGTCAAGCAATCCCTGATTCAAATTCATGAGTTCAGCTATCCTTTCCACATCATTCTTTATGATTGCAACTCTTGCCTCATTAGCAATCTTGCCCATTGTAGAGATTATTGGATTGACCAATTCAGGATAGGTTTCCTTTAATGTCCTTACGTTCTTAACCATTTTGGCAGTGTTTCCATACTTATTTGTGAATCCCACAACAAATGGAGCATCCAAATGACTGTCGAAACGAACTATCCTCTTCTCACGGGATAAGTAGATTAATCCGCCATATGTACTTATCAATGTATCCAATGGACTTGCTATACCTTGAACATCCTCTTCCACTCCATGAGCTTCATGTGCCAAAGTTTCCTTATTGAATTCAACACCATGAAAATGATGCAATGCAGCAATTGTAGCGACAGTTACAGCAGCAGAAGAACCTAAACCTGAACCTATAGGCAAATTAAGGGACAAGCTCATGTCAATGTTACTGTGGTCATGGAACTTTCCCATAGCATTTAAAATATATCTAATGATGCCAGGCTTTCCTCTAACTAATGTATAGGTTCCTCTACGGGTATCCATCTTCACTTCAAAACCTAAATCATTGGATTTTAATGTGGAGTAATTGTTATTTGATCTGCGAATGCTTACTGTAGCCCTTTTATTGACTGCACCTGCAATAGCCGGTTCATCATAAACTACTGAATGCTCACCGAAAAGGATTGTCTTTCCCGGCGCAGAAGCTACTGATATATGTCTCATCTCTAATTCTCCCTAATTTTTTTTAAAGTTAAAATTCACTATTCTAAAATCCAATATTTGATTTTGAAATTCTTTTTAATTGTATAAAATTTAATATATTTATAAATTTATCTTAAATAGTATAAAAAGTATACTATAGATATGGAGAATAATATTGAAAAAGAATGTTACAATTGCAAATATTTGGAGTTTGATACAGACTTATGCACCCAATTCTTTTGCAGATATCATGAAAAGCTGATTAAGCAAGAGGACAGCTGTGAAAATTGGTTAAAAAAGTGAAAATAAGATATTTATTGAAAAAACTGTAAAAATAATTCAAAAGTGAATTTTAAATAAAAATAGATTAAATTAAAATTAATTTTTATAAAATTATTTTTAAAAAAATAATTAAAACTTAATCTTTATTAAAAATTACAGATATTGCCTTGCTTAAAAACTCTTTAGGGCTTATGCCTGCAGTTCTCCAAATAAAGAATTCCATAATCAAAAATGTTACTAATATCCAAATAAAACCAAAAACCCAATCCATAAGACCAGTTATTCCGGATTCAATGAGAAAAATAATGCTTATAATAGAAAATACAGCAAAAGATTCCCCTGTACTCATTCCAGGGGTATAAGGCCTTTCCAGTTTTGCAAATTTAATTCCCATTATATGTATAAAACCTTCAAATACCCCAAGTAGCAATACTGCACAGGATAAAAAGAGAGCATTTGGAAAAATTAATGCTAAAAAAGTTATTGCAAAAATGAAAATATCCGGTTTAGCATACAAATCATGAAGGTCTATATCTGAAAGGTCTATTTGCCATATCCCAGACATCACGTCAAAAAATCCTCCTGGAAAACGCTGTTCTTCCCATTCATGCAAAGTTACGATACATGTTGCAATTATTATTATTTTTTGAATTATGGCAAGACTATTCCACATTAGGATTCCTATGACTAATAATGCAAGAGCATATGCTGTTAGGAAATACAAACTGTATTTATTAAAAGTTTTCATATTTTACATCCCATTCTAAATTTTTGAAATTATTTTTTCATAATCCATCTTTAAGAAAGGACAATTTTAAAAAAAAAATTAATACC
>JAEEWY010000080.1 GCA_016291275.1 Methanobrevibacter sp.
GATATTCATTTATTGTTCATTTCTTTTTTATCAATCCAATAATAATTTGATATTTTACGAATCAATTTGGAATCCGTATATATGTCATTTTCAGATGATTAAATATGAATTCTTAGAAATAGCTTTTTTTGTTTAATTTTAAATAAGGTGTAAAGAGATTAAATCTAATAAAAATTAGATTAATCTAAAAAAGAAAAAGATAATGGTAAAAATTACCATTATTCGTCTAAAGGTTTAATCAACATTAAGTTGTCGCCTGCGTTTACAGTGTCCCCTTCTTCTACGAAAATTTGTTCTACAATACCTTCTTCTTCAGCATAGATATCGTTTTCCATTTTCATAGCTTCAAGAACTGCAACTACCGTACCTTTTTGGACTTTATCTCCAGTGTTTACTTTGATCTTAAGCACCATACCTTGCATGGATGCAGTTAATGCACCAGGAATAGGGCCTACATTTCCATTGCTTCCTTGGCCGATTTGCATGTAACCGGTAGGCATGATTTTTACATCGAAGATATCTCCATCAACTTCTACAGAGTATTCAGTTGGAATAGCGCTAAGGTCATCATCACCGCTACCGCCAATGTGAACTTCTGGGAATGGTTCCTCTTCGAGGTCGCCTTTAAGGAATTGTTTAGCAACTGGAGGTAACATTGCGAGAGTAAGAACATCTTCCTCTTTCTTGATGATTCCTAACTCCTCACCTTCTTTTTTGAAGTTTTCATATTCAGGTTCTATTAAATCTGCAGGTCTGCAGGTAATGCGTTCTTCATCACCAATGATCTTTTGAGCAATCTCTTCATTGATTGGTGCTGGAGCACGTCCATAGAAACCTTTCATGTAATCTTTAACTTCGTTGGAAACGATTTTGTATCTTTCACCGTTTATAACGTTCATTACAGCTTGAATACCAACGATTTGGCTAGTTGGAGTTACGAGTGGAGGGTATCCCATATCCTTTCTCACACGAGGCATTTCTTCCAATACATCTTGGTATCTGTCTAATGCATTTTGCTGTTTTAATTGTGAAATTAAGTTGGAAAGCATTCCACCAGGGATTTGGTACATCAATACGTCAGTGTCGATTCTTTCACTAATAGGATCGATGTATCCTTCGTATTTTTCCCTAAGGGTTTCGAAGTATTTTTTAATTTGGTTTAATGCTTTTAAATCAAGACCAGTGTCGAATTCAGTGCCTTGTAAGGATGCTACAATACTTTCTGTTGGAGGTTGGGAAGTACCCCAAGCGATTGGTGAAATAGCAGTGTCTAAAATGTCAACACCTGCTTGACATGCAGCATAATAACTGATAGGAGTCATACCACTGGTACAATGTGAGTGTAAGTTAACTAATAAATCAGTTTCTTCTTTTAATCTTGTAACCAATTCAAATACAACAGATGGGGTAATTAAACCAGCCATGTCCTTAATAGCTATTGAATCACATTCCAATGCTTCAAGTTCTTTTGCAAATTCCACGAATTTGTCGATAGTGTGAACTGGACTAATGGTGTAGCTGATAGTTCCTTGAACATGAGCACCTTGTTCTTTAGCTACTTTAATGGATTGTTGCATGTTCCTAATATCGTTCATTGCATCAAAGATTCTAAAGATGTCAATACCGTTTTCATAGGATTTTTCTACAAATTTAGTTACAATGTCATCAGCATAATGTTTGTATCCGAGTAAGTTTTGACCTCTAAGGAGCATTTGCAATGGAGTTTCAGTAAAGTTTTCCTTTAATATTCTTAATCTTTCCCAAGGGTCTTCGTTTAAAAATCTAATACAAGTATCAAAGGTAGCTCCACCCCATGCTTCTATAGCATGATATCCCACTTTATCCATTTCTTCAATAATAGGAACCATATCTCTTGTTCTCATTCTGGTTGCTAAAAGGGATTGGTGAGCATCTCTGAATGCGGTTTCGGTTATTTTCACTTTCATCTTTACACCTCACTAAAATTTTTAAATATTACGATAAATTTAATCAAAATATATTGTTGATTTCTAAATGTAAATTATAATTTATTATTTTCTAAATCACATACGATTATATTACATTATATTATTATTTATTGTTATAACTACTAATAAAAGTTATCTATTTTTAGCCTTATTTAAGAGGTCTTTTTAAAAATAGTTTAAAGAGTTAAGTTAAAGGAAAAATAGTGTCAAAAATAGTTTAAAAATAATAAAAAATAGTAAAAATAATAGAAAATAGTAAAAATAATAGAAAATAGTAAAAAAGAAAAGTTATTAAAAAATTAGAAAAATAAAAAAAGAAAAAAGTTAAGAAATAAATCTTAACGTTCAATTTCTCCATTAATGAATGCTTCAACATTAGCTGCTGCTTCATCATCAGTGAATTGGATTGGAGGGTGTTTCATAACATATGATGAAATTGAAGTTAATTGTCCACCAATTCCTCTTTCAAGTCCTAATTTACAGCAACGAATAGCGTCAATTACACATCCTGCAGAGTTAGGAGAATCTTCTACACTTAATCTGAGTTCTATGTCCATTGGAACGTCACCAAAGGTTTTACCTTCCATTCTTAAGAAACAGATCTTGTTGTCTTTTTGCCATGGTACGTAATCACTTGGACCAATGTGAATATCATGAGGATCCATTCTTTCTGCAAGTACGGATTGAACAGCTTCAGTCTTGGATTCTTTTTTAGAGTCTAAACGTTTTCTGTTTAACATGTTCAAGAAGTCAGTGTTTCCACCGGTGTTGATTTGGTAAGTGTGAATTAATTTAACACCTCTTTCCTTAAACAAGTTACTTAAGGTTCTGTGAGTAATGGTTGCACCGATTTGTGCTTTAATGTCGTCACCAACAGCAGGGAGTCCTTTTTCTCTGAATTTTGCATCCCATTCTGGGTCACTTACAATAAACACTGGCATACAATTAATATAAGCAATTTCTGCATCTAATGCACATTGTGCATAGAATCTTGCAGCTTCTTCAGAACCTACTGGTAAATAACTGAGTAATATTTCTGCTCCACTTTCTTTTAAGACTTCAACAACGTCTACTGGCTCTTCATCAGCTACTATGAATGTATAATCATCTTCAAATTCTGCCATATGTTCACTGACACCATCAAGAACAGGTCCCATTTGGACAACTACATCGCTTTTTGGTATTTCTGGTTGGAAGACTGTAGTACAATTTGGTTTTGCAAAGATAGCTTCATCAACAGTTTTTCCAACTTTTCTTGCATCAATATCGAAAGCAGCGACCACTTCAATGTCAGTTGGATCCCATTCACCGATTTTCCAGTGCATAAGGCCAATTGCATCTTCAGGATTCTTGTCTTTATAATAATAGATTCCTTGTATGAGGGAACTTGCACAGTTTCCTATTCCTACTACAGCTATTTTAATTTTGCTCATATTTTCACCAGTAATAAAATAATTCTAATTTTTGATTTTTTTCAATTCGTTATTGCTTAAATAAAGTATCTTTTGATTTTTTTAAAAATTTATATAAACATTATTGAATAAAAATAAATATAAATCATATTACTTTAATATATTAACATTTATTTATATAAACCTTTTCAAAAAATTGGTGAATTTTTAAAAAATAATCCTTTATATCTTCATGTTTGATTTGGATTTTAATTTTTTATCCGGTGGTTAAATGAAAAAAGTGATTTTAATAGCATTTTATTTTAATCAGGTAAATGAAATTGCTTCAAAGCGTTTAAGGGCACTTGCAAAATATTTGCCTCAATTTGGATGGGAACCGATAGTCATTGTTCCTGATTTAGGTTTCATTCCAAATGAAAACGATGATTTGAATTGCAGAATCATTTACACTGAATATGAGGATATGTTCAGTCATTTTTCCAATAAATTTAAGAAATCTAGATCAACTGATTCCAATAATTTCAATGATTCTAAAGATCCTATCGAATTTAATGATGATAAGCTAAAGGATTCCACATCATATTCCAATCCGATTGCTTCAAAAGCCATTTCAATGGCGGGTGAAGTATTTGCATATCCTGATGGGATGAAATACTGGCATGGATCTGCTTTTAAGGAAGCATCTAAAATTATGGATGAGGAAGAGATTGATGCTATCATAAGCTCTTCCTGGCCTATAACCTGCCATACAATTGCAAAGGATTTAAAGGAGCATCAGGATATTCCTTGGATAGCAGACTTAAGGGACCTTTGGAATTTAAATCCCTATGTTTCACACACTTTCATAAGAGATTATTTTGAAAAAAGATTGGAATTGAAGACATTTGAAAATGCAGATGCTTTAACAACCACTACCGATTTGGCTGCAGAGACATTGTCAACTTTACATCCTATGAGTAGGATAGTTCCAATTTTATCAGGTTATGATAAGGATGACTTTAAGTTTTTAGAGGAATTAGTTTCTAAAAAGGATGATTTTTCCAATGATTTTTCAGAAAAATTGAAGTTCATTTATGCAGGATCTTTATATGGTGGTAAGAGAGACCCAACTTATTTGTTTGAAGCCATTCGCGATTTGGAAGATGAGAATAAATTGGATTCATCTAAAATTTCAATCGAATTTTACGGGGACAGCACAGGTTTGGAAGAGATTGCTAACAGTTATGGCCTTTTGGACATTGTTCACATTGGTGGTAAAATAGCTCATGATGAAGTGTTGAAAAAGCAATTGAAGAGTGATGTTCTCCTCTTGATATCTTGGGATAATGAAAAGGAAAAGATGTTTATTCCAGGAAAGATCTATGAATATTTTGCATTGAAGAAACCTGTTTTATCCATCGGATATAAGGAAGGTTCCCTAAAGGATTTGATTGAGGAAACTAAAGTTGGATATCATGTTTCAAGTTTAGAGTCAACTAAAGAAGCTTTATTGAACATTTATGATGAATTTGTTGAAAATGGAACTGTTGAATTGAATGCAGATATAAATATTGAAGATTATTCCATGGAAAATATGGCTAAAAAATTCGCTGACTTATTGAATGAATTAGAAAATTAACAATTTCAAATAAAATTAATGATTTAATAATATAACAGTTATATTAAAAAAATAAAAGATTTATACTTATAAAATTATAAATTTATTTAGAATATAAAATTGAGGAAATAAAATGAATGCTTATTTAGAAATAATCCGTCCAGGAAATGCAGTTATGGCAGCTATTGCTGTAATATTGATGATGTTTGTTGGTCATTATTATGAGTTGCCTATAATCATCTGTGCACTGATTGTTTTCGTATGTACTGGTGCAGGAAATACCATCAATGATGTTTTTGATGTGAAGATAGATGAAATCAACAAGCCTAATCGCCCTATTCCATCAGGAAGAATCAGTCTTGAAAATGCAAGAAATTATGCTTATGTTCTCTTTGGAATAGGTATTGCTTTAAGTCTTGTAGACAGTTATTTGGTAAATTCAATTTGGCCTTCTGTAATCGTTATCCCTGCTGCAGTCATAATGTATCTTTATGCAAGAAACTTAAAGGCAATGCCTTTGATTGGAAATCTCACTGTAGCTACTTTAACAGGGTTCTGCTTTGTAATAGCTGGTGTTGTCATAGCATGTGCTACAAGCTCATTAAAGATTTTATTTATCTCAATTTATTTAGGATTATTTGCTATGTTCATGACATTGGCACGTGAAATAGTGAAGGATATGGAGGATATTGAAGGAGATAAACAGGAAGGAGCAAGAACTTTTCCTATTCTTTATGGAAAGAAAATACCTTCAATAATTTCAATAATCCTGATTGTCGTTACAACTTTAATGTGCCCTATTCTTTACATTTTCAAGATCTTTAATCTTGGATATATGGTGATAATGATTGTACCTATAATCATCTTTTTGTATAGTGCTTATAGCTTAAAGTTGAATCCACCTGAAGAGACATGTGCTAAAGTTTCTAAAAATCTAAAAATAGCTATGCTAATCAGTTTTGTAGCATTTGTTGTTGGATCTTTTAATGTTTTTAGTTTTTTATAGTTTTTAGAAATTAATGTTAAAGCAATCGATTTATTTTTGAATTATTGTTGAAATTAATTGTTAAAATTTAAAATGGAATTATTAGGATTAGTGAAATTATGATGTTTAAAAGTATTTTAGACGATTTAAATATCTCTAAGAATGATTTTTTCCATTTATTCATTTTAACAGTATTTAGTATTCTAATCACTTATGCCCTCATAAATTTCAATCAGGTTTTAGGAATTTACTGTTCTGATGTTTTCATTTATTTATCAAATTCCCTTGTTTTTGCAGGTTACCAATCAAGTGTCCTGTATCTTTACTTGTCTCCAGTTATTTGCATTTTAACAGCTATTTTATTCAAGTTAGGAGTTTTATCTGAAATATCTCTTTATATTGTAACTGGAATCTTTTGCATATTTGCAAACATAGGAATTTACGTGCTTTTAAAGAATAAGTTCAGTTCATTATTAAGCCTTTGCGGTGCATTTCTTTTCGGAAGCTTTTCCCTTTTATTGCTTTGGTGGGCAAATGGAACATTGGATGTGCCTGCAGTAGCTTTATCAATTTGGACAATCATTTTCACTATTCTTGCTGTTGATAAGGATTCAAAATATTATATGATAGCTATTCCGTTATTTGTTTTAGCTGTTTTCACACGTTACACTGCATTATTTTTGCTCCCTTTGATATTGTTGCATTATCTTTCCAAGCATGATTTTTTCACAAATCTGGATTTGTTGATTGTGAATAGGCAAGAATTTTCTAAAAAACTCAAATCCTACATAAAAAGCGAGGAATTTAGGAATATACTTAAATCATGTGCAATAGCTTTTGTTTTGGTCGCGCTCTTTTCAGCTACAATTTTAGCTTATGGATCTAATTTGTCATTCTTAAC
>JAEEWY010000081.1 GCA_016291275.1 Methanobrevibacter sp.
TGGATCCACTTTATTGTCCTGATGAATCAGGAAACATCCATCCGGCTTCATCATGATTATTCTTTCACCATAATCAAGTTCACTTAATGCACGACCTTCATAACTGACTCTACAGCATGCAAAAAGCAATATGGTTGCCTTTTTCCTAAGGCCTTCCTCAATAAGCTCATAAGTCTCTTCATAATTAGGATTTTCTAAAATTTTGTATTTCATTTTATCAGTTTTAAGTTTTATAAATAGTAAATTTTTATCAAATAGTTTGTTTTATTTTCAATAATCAATATTTGTTTTTATTTTTTATAAATTTAATCAATTTATTACTTTTTTATGAATTTTTCAAAATTAATAATATCCTTAACATTTTATATAGGACTATTTATATATAATTAATAGTTAGGAAATGATTATTATGGAAATGAATGAAAATGTTGAAATGATTACAGGAGACCCTAAGAAAGCTATTAATAAGCTTGCTTGGCCTATGATAGCAAGTATGTTTTTAATTTTCTTAAATAATATTGTGGATAGTATTTGGGTAGCAGGATTAGGGCCTGCTCCTTTGGCAGCACTTGGATATGTAACTCCATTGTTTATGGTGCTTGTAGGATTTGGAAATGGTATAGGTGCTGGTGCAACTTCTCTTATTTCTCGTTATATTGGTGCTGAAAAAAGAGATGAGGCAAATAATGCGGCTATTCACTCTGCTATTTTAAGTGTAATTGTTTCATTGATTCTTACAGTATTTTTCATTTTATCTTTAGAATCCCTATTAAAGATAATGGGTGCAAGTGATGTATTGAAATATGCTATGGATTATGGTATAATTGTGTTTGCTTTCACTGCTCCAATTTTAATCCCTCCTATTTTTGGAGGAGCATTTAGGGCAGAAGGAGATGTAAAAAGAGCCACTTTGCCTATTGCTATTGTAGCTATTATCAATATGGTTTTAGACCCAATATTCATTTACACATTTGGTTGGGGAGTTTCAGGTGCAGCTCTTGCAACAGGCTTATCTCCTCTATTTGCTATTCTAATGATGTTATATTGGATTTTCATTAAGAAAGATACATACTTATCATATAACAAGAAAGATTTCCATAATAATTTTAAAATGTATAAGGATATTCTAGTTGTAGGAATTCCAGCAAGCTTGGAACAATTGATCATGGCAGCTCTTGCAGTTACCGTCAATTATATGCTCACTTTGGTTTCCGGTTCAGTTGCAGTGGCTGTTTATACTGCAGGATGGAGAATCATTTCATTAGGTTTGCTTCCAGCTATTGGTGTTGGAACTGCTGCAATTACCGTTGCTGGTGTTGCATATGGTGCTAAAAAGTATGAAAACATTAGAACTGCTTGCAGATATTCCGTTAAGCTAGGTCTAATCTCATCCATTATAGTTTGCATATTGCTCTTTGTATTTGCAAATCAAGTTGCATTCATATTCTCCTATTCAGAGGCAAGCTCACATCTTGAACCGTTGATTGCTTCATTCATACAATTGATGTGCCTATTCATATTGTATGTTCCATTCGGTGCAAGTGCAGGAAATGTATTCCAAGGGCTTGGAAAAGGAACAACTTCCTTTATTTTAACCACATTCAGGGAATTTGTACTTGTATTGATATTCGCATATCTTTTAGGATTTGTATTCAATATGGGAGAGCGTGGAATTTATTACGGTATGCTTTTAGGCGGTTTCCTTGGTTCTGTAATAGCTTATGGATACATTGAACTCTATGTAGACAGATTGATTAAGGGAAAAGTTAAAGGAAGCGAAATTTAGCTTTAACTTTTCAAATTCTATTTTTTATTCTTTTTGATTTGTATTCTTTAAAAGTCATTTATTTTATTTAAAATACTTAATCTGGTAATATAAACTTTTTTAAATGATTTTATACAAATTAATTAATAGAAAAATATTTTATAATTTTATTAGGCGGTTAATTTAATATGCAAAAAGTAATTAATTCTCATTGTCACATTTATCCAGATAAGATTGCAGCAAAGGCTGTTAAAGGGATTCGTGATTTTTATGACCTTCACATGTCTTTAAATGGGACTGTAAATGACTTGATTGAAGACGGAAACAAGGTAGGTGTTTGCCATTATCTTATCCATTCAGTGGCAACAACTCCAAAGCAGGTTCAATCAATCAATGAATTCATCAGCTTTGAGGTCAAATCCCATCCAGACCTTTTTACAGGTTTTGGAACATTGCATCCGGATAGTGAAGACATTGAAGGTGACTTGGATTACATTATTGAACTTGGCCTTAAAGGTGTGAAAGTTCATCCTGATTTCCAGCAATTTGCCTTAAATGAGGAAAAGGCATTTAAGATGGGAGAAGCAATCAATGAAAGAGGATTGCCAATCATGATTCATTGCGGCGATTTCAGATATGATTATTCAAATCCTGAACATTTAAAGCCTTTCCTTGAGAAGTTTCCGGATCTCACAGTTATTGGCGCTCATTTTGCAGGATGGAGCATGTGGGAAAAGGCAACAGAAGAATTGGCAGGAACTCCTAATCTCTTTGTAGATTGCAGTTCAAGCCTATATGCATTGTCTCCTGAAACTGCAAAGGATTTGATTCATGCATACGGTGCAGATAAGGTCTTATGGGCAACTGATTTTCCGATGTGGGAATCAACAAGTGAGATGGATATGTTCAATAAAATCGATTTAACCGAAGAAGAGCGAAATTTAATTCTTTATGAAAATGCAGCTAAACTTTTAGGTTTAAAATAAAAATAAGCACTAAACGATAAGTATTTTTTTAGCTGCTATTTTTCATTCTTATTTTTTCTTATTTTTCTAATTTTTATGGTAGATATCATGTTTGATGTAGAAGCTATTGAAGCAGAGTATTTTACTTTAGATGAGTTTAAATTCAATAATGGAGAAGTCTTGAAGGATGCAAAAGTTGAATACATTACCTTTGGAACTCCACAGTATGATGATAATGGAATCATTTCAAATGCTGTAATTTACTTCCACGGTTCAAGTGGCAGCTGTTACTCTGCAAGACGCATTTCTGAAGATATGGGCAGTGGAGAGATATTTGATACAGATAAATTCTTCTTCATTTCAGTCAGTGCTTTAGGATGTCCTGGTTCTGCAAGTCCCTCAACAACTGGTCTTATGAATAGGTTTCCAGAGTATGATGTTGAAGATATGGTAAACTTCCAAAAGCAGTTCATTGAAGAGAAATTCGGAATTACTCATGTGAAAGGGTTAATAGGAAACTCAATGGGTGGTTTTGAAGTCTTGACTTGGGGTTGCGTTTATCCTGATTCAGTTGACTTCATCATTTCTCTTGTAAGCAGCTTTAAGGTAGGTGGACATAACTTTGCATTAAGCAAGATCATGAATAACATTTTGGAGTCAGACCCTGATTATAATGATGGAGCTTATGATTTGCCCCTTTCAGACTCATTGAAGAGAAGCTTAAAGCTTTCATCAGATGCAATGTATTGCTATGGATTGTCAAGAGAGGAATACAGGAACAATATGACAAATGAGGAAATTGAACTTGCTATGGCTGAATTTGCTGAAGAAAGCTTAGAGGAAGATCCTAACGATTTGATTTATATGAATAACTCTTCCTTAGACTATGATTTGACTGACCAGTTGGAAAATATAACTGCTAAAGTATTGATTATAGCGATTAATCAGGACCAATACTTCCCACCAAATCTTGATGCAATTCCAATGAGCAAAATGATTAAGGATAACAAATTGCTTATTTTTGACTCTTGCATGGGTCATGTAGGTTCTAATGAATTGTTTAAGGTAAAAGAGGATTTGGAAGAGTTCATTAAAGAATTTAGAGACATTTAAAATGTTAGAATATTTAGATATTTTAAGGTGTTTTAATGGAAATAACTTACAAAGATATTCATGATTTTACAGAAGAAGATTTAAAAGACCTGTTCCTATCAGTTGACTGGTCTTCAGGCCATTTCCCAGACAAACTTGTAATTGCCATGAAAAACTTCGAAACAGTATGTTCTGCATGGGATGGAGAAAAGCTAGTTGGTATGGTTTGTGCAATGGATGATGGGATAATGACAGCTTATGTCCATTATGTTCTTATCAGACCGGATTATCAAGGAATGGGAATTGGAAAGGAAATGATGAAAAGAGTGACTGATAAGTATAAGGACTATTTGCGTATTGTAGTTGTTTCCTACAATGATGAGATTGAGTTCTATGAGCATTGTGGATTTGAAAAGGCAGATGATGCAAGTCCAATGTTCATTACAGATTTATGGACATAGTTAAGATTTTAGAAAAATATTAAAATTTAAAAATTCATATCTTAATTTAAAAGTATAAGAGATTTAAAGGGATTAATATGTTAAGTGTTAAAGTTGAGGATTATGGAGAAACTGAAGATCAAATGCACTATGTAACTTATAGGGCATCTGGCTTAAGTGAAAAGGAATTGGATTTTTTATTGAATAACTTGGAAGGAGAAACCATAGTGGAAGATGGTGATTTGCTCCTTAATATATTCTATTCCAGAAAATTCTTCCCATTCGCTTCAGATGATGCACATTTTAAACTTGAAGATTTTATAAAAAGGGAAGAGATTGAAATGACTTATTTCATTGCAAGCTTCTTGGAAGACATGAAATAAGTTTTAAATTTTTTTAAAAAAAGAGTTTTTTCATGTTTAATTCTTATTAGAATTTTAGATTTTATAAAAAAGAGAAAAGTGATAAAAAGAGTAATTCTTTTTATCTAATTGTTTATTTACTATTTTTATTTAGATGCTTCTAGCATTCTTTCTACAGCATTGATTGATTTTTCAGCTATTTCATCAGGGACGATAATTTTAGGTTCTTCATTTATTAAGCAGTCCCTTACTTTTTCCAATGTGTGGAGTTTCATGGTTTTACAAATAGCTCCTTCAAGCAATGGGTAGTAGGTTTTGTCTGGACACTCTGATTTAAGTCTTGTAATCATGTCAACTTCGGTTCCAATGACAAATTCCTTATCCGGGCTGTCCCTTACATGTGCAAGCATTCCACCAGTACTTAAGACATAATCTGCCATTTCCTGAACCTCTTTGTTGGATTCAGGGTGAATTAAGATGTCTACACCAGGATATTTTTTCCTTGCATCTTCAATGTCCTCTTTGTGGAATAGCTTGTGAACATAACAGTGTCCGTCACCTGGAATAGGAATGATCTTTTTGTCAGTGAATGGCTGAACGAATTCTCCAAGATTGGTATCTGGTCCAAAGAGAATTGTGTCTTCTTCTAAGCTTGCTACAACCTTTTTTACATTTCCAGAAGTACAGAGAATGTCGGATTCCGCTTTTGCTTCACCAAGGCTGTTTACATATAAGCAGACTGCAGCATCAGGATATTTTGCTTTTGCTTCTCTGACTTGCTTTCCAGTAAGCATATGTGCCATAGGGCATTCTGCATCGATATCTGGGATTAAAACCTTTTTATCAGGGTTTAGCATATATGCAGTTTCTGCCATAAAGTCTACTCCGCAGAAGACAATGATGTCCCTATCTTCCACTTCTGCAGCCTTATTACATAATTCTAAAGAGTCTCCAAGGAAATCAGCTATTTCCTGAATTTCTTTTGGTTGGTAGTTATGTGCGAGTATAATCGCATTCTTTTCTTCTTTCAATTGAATAATTTCTTTCTGTAATTCATTCATTTTTATCCCTCTTTACAATGGGATTAGTATAATATTTTAAGTTATATATTATCTTTATACTTTTTTCTTAAAAAAATTAACTATTGTTATTTTTTTATATCTTTTTTATTTTTTTAATTAAAAATAATTATTATTTCTTATATTTTATCTTGATTTTTCTTGTTCTTATATTCATCAATCAATCTATTGATATTTTCCAAGATTGTCACTTTACCGCAGTCTATGTATTTATAGTCTGTAATCCAATAGCTTACCTCAACTTTAGGGCCCCATTCTGTATAATCCTTTGAAAATATTGTTGTTTTATCATTAACAACCCAATCGTATTCATACATCATCCTATCAAGCTCTTCCTTGAATTCAGGGATATTCATCCCATGAGGCAATGTTGCTATGATTCTTAGCCTATGATCTTCAGTCGGCTTATACATCTTATAGATGTTTTTAGATAAAACAGAGTTTGGAATTGTTATCTCATAGTTGTCCTGATTTATCATTGTCGTATTTCTCAATCCGACTTTTTTGATGGTTCCCTTAAAGCCATTGACTTCAATGACCTCTCCAACTTTAATCTTTTTATCGCTGATTACAAAGATTCCTGAAATGAAGTTGGAAACGATATCCTGTGAAGCAAGACCTATTACGATACCTACAACACCTAAACTGATTATGATGCTTTCAAGATTGATTCCAAGAACATGCAATATCCATGCAATGGCTATGATGATCACAGTGTATTTCAATAAATCCTTAAATAAGTAATGGGCAGTGAGATTCAAATCGAATTTTTGCTCTAGTTTAGAAAGCATTTTATCTCCGATTCTGATGAAAATCAGTCCACCTATTATAATCAGCAAAATGAATATGATATTTTTTAAATTAAAAAGATGAAACAATACATCCAATATTTGAGATGTGAAATCCATTTTATCCCTTATCCTCTTTTATTTTTTCTTCTCTTTTTAATCATTAACTTTAGTTTTCT
>JAEEWY010000082.1 GCA_016291275.1 Methanobrevibacter sp.
TTTTTTATTTCCTATTTTTACTATTTTTTTATCTATTTTTACACTATTTTTAAAGCATTTTTTTAAAATAAAGTGGTCTGCTTAGTTTTATCCTTGCTTGGAAATTCATGCAAGTATTTGAATATTTCATCTGGATTGTTCATTATCTTGTTTTCATTTGTTCTTTTATAGAAAATCTTCATTAATTCCTTTTGATTTTGACTAGCTATTCCATAGCTATTTCCATAAGTCTTGATGTACTTTTCCTTAAGTCCTGGGAAATGCTTGTCTAACTTGCTATAGAAATATTCCCTATTTCCTTCCCTTAATGTCATTCCCATTCCAAAGCAGATAATTCCTTTGACATTTGAGTCTATGCAATAGTCAAGTATTCCATTGATGTTTTCTTTAGTATCGTTAATGAATGGGAGAATTGGGCATAGCCAAACAACTGTAGGTATGTCGTGTTTATTTAGAATTTTCAATACTTTCACTCTTTCCTTTGTAGTGCATACATTTGGTTCAAGTATTTTGCACAAGTCCTCATCGTATGTTGTCAATGTCATCTGAATGACTACTTTTGCCTTTTCATTGATTTCTTTAAGCAAATCCAAGTCTCGGAGTATTAGGTTTGATTTGGTTATGCAAGTAAATCCATGACCATATCTGTTAATGAGTTCTAATGATTCTCTCACATTTTGTATCTTCTTTTCAAGAGGTATGTATGGGTCTGTCATAGATCCTGTTCCAATCATGACCTTTTCCTTTTTATTCTTTAGGGCTTTCTTAAGGAGTTCTGTTGCATTTGCCTTGACTTCAATGTCTTCAAATGCATGGTCCATATTATAGACATTACTTCTGGAATCACAGTAAATGCAGCCATGTGTGCAACCTCTGTATAGGTTCATTCCATTCTTATTGGACAGGATGCCTTTAGCGTTAACGTAATGCATGATTTCACTTTTATTTCCTATTTTTTCTTATTCTATTTTTGGTTTTATTATATTAAATTATTTTTGAGAGCATTTGAAAAGAAATTTGATAAAAATTAATACAAAGTAAAAGTTAATTTCAATAAGCATGTTTATATAAGATGAGATATAAAGTATAATTATTATCAAAACTATGGAGTTATTTTTGTGGATAAGAAAGAGATTATGAGCTTATTTGAAAATGAGGAAGAGGCTCAGGATATTCTTGAAAAGTCTAGAAAAAGAATCGATGAAATTGATAATGATTTAGTTAACTTAATAAGTGAAAGAACTTCACTTGCTAGGAGTATTGTTTTAGCTAAAGTTTTTTTAGGCATGGAAATTTATGATAAATCAAGAGAAGAACAAGTTCATGCCAAAGTAAATAAATTAGCTGAAGACTTGAATATTGATAAAAGTATTCTTAGCGATATTATGGACATGCTAACAACTTTAAGTAAAAATAGACAAAGAGAAATTTTGGAGGAATGATTATGGGAAATATTAGAACTTCATTCGTAAAACGTATATCAAAAGAATTAATTGAAACTCACCAAGGCAAATTTACTACTGATTTTGAAGAAAACAAAAAATTAGTAGCAGAGTACTCTACTGTAAGTACTAAACACTTAAGAAATAAAATTGCTGGTTACATTACTAGATTAGTAAAACAACAAGCAAACCAAGCTTAATTTTATTTTTTACTTTTTTTAAGATTAATTTATTTTAATCTTCTATTTTTAGATTAATTAATTTAATCTACTACTTTTTTATAATTTTTATATCAATCTTAACATTTTTTAAAATTTTATTGGTAATTATTTTTAGATCTTTTTTATTTAGATTTTTATTAATTATTCAGTATTTTTTATTAACAAATGGATAATTTACATTAAAAAATTGTAAAATTAATAATTAAATATATAAATACCCTTTAATATAATTAATAAATGGATAATAGTCTATAAAATATGATTTATCAAAATATTTATTTTAATTTTTAATTTAAAAGAAAAGGTGTGTAAACAAATGGAATTAATTGTAGCCAAATTTGGCGGTACTTCGATTGGAAATGGACAAAGAATTAGAAAAGCTGCACAATCTATCGTAAATGCATATATGGAAGGAAAGAAGGTTGTGGTTGTTGTATCAGCTATTAACAAGACTACTGATGACTTAGTAGCTATTGCTGATGAATCCATTGGAAAAGAAGTAACTGAAAAGCAATTGGCGGAAATTTTATCCATGGGTGAGAGAACCAGCATTAGAGTATTTTCATCAGTCTTGGAATCCTTAGGTGTAAAATCCGAATACATAGATCCAAGCCATGACTTATGGCCTGTAATTACTGATGACAACTATGGAAAAGCTCAAATTGATTTTGAAAGAACTGAAGAACAAGCTCAAGGGCTTTTAGGACTTTTAGATCAAGGAATCATTCCAGTTGTCTGCGGATTCTTGGGAAGAACTGAAAATGGAGAAGTGACCACCTTAGGAAGAGGTGGAAGTGATGTAACTGCATTCCTGTTAGGTCATTGCTTAAATGCAGATGATGTGATTATCGTTACCGATGTGGATGGAGTAATGTCAACTGATCCAAGAAAAATCAATGAAGCTGAAAAATTGGATTACATCTCTGTTGAAGAGATGAGAGATTTAGCTACTCACGGAGCACAAGTTTTACACCCTCATGCTTTAAGATTTAAAGATCCTGAAATAAAAGCAAAAATCATTAGCTTTGAAAAAGGTGATTTGTCTGACCCTGGGACTGAGATTGTAGGTCCCTTTGAAGATTCCATGAGCAAATCAGTATGCTTGCATCCTGAACCTATCTCTGTAGTTGCTTTGGTTGGGGAAGATTTGCTTAATCAAATCGGTCTCCTTGCAAAAATGACAACTTTGGTAGCGGAAGCTAACATCAACATTTATGGAATTTCTGCAGGTCAAAATTCAATTACCTTATTCTTGGATAAATGCGATGCTGATGAAGCATACCATTTATTGCACAACTTAGTCATTGCTGAAGACAGTTTAAGCTCAATATCCTTAGGAAGGGACATTGCTATGTTAACCATGATTAATCCAGACTTTATTGAAACTCCTGGTGTAATCACTGAAATCACCAATCCACTTAAGGAAGCACACATAAACATCGTTGAAATCTCATCATCCCAAACTGCTATTGTCTTATTTATTAACTGGGAAGATGGTAAGGTAGCATACGACTTAATAAAGGGAGTTTTATAACTCTCGCTTTTATTATTTTTACCCAATAAAGAGGCATTTACTTTATTTTCATTAAAGGGAAGTAATTTGTTTCTATCGTTTTTTATTGTAATTAATTTTATTTACAATCCTTGAAGGTTCGTAAAAATATTTGGTTTTTAATGATACGAACTTTAACTGATTAAGTATTTGAAATTAATATGATTCTTTAGAAATTAAAATTAAATGAAAAAATAAAATGATTAGATTTATTAAATAATCGAAATAAAAATTCAAAAATAATTATAATAGTAAATAGGTGTTTTTTATGCGTTTTGAAGGAACTGCTGTTGCTATGGTCACTCCTATGCATGAGGATGGATCCATAGATGAAGAAGGATACAGACAAAATATTAACTGGTTGATTGACAATGATGTGGACGGTTTAGTTGCTGTAGGAACCACTGGTGAATCCGCTACTTTAACCCATGATGAACATAGAAGAGTTCTTGACATCATGATTGATGAAGTTGACGGTAGGGTAACTACCATTGCAGGAACTGGAAGTAATGCAACTACCGAAGCATTGGACTTAACCAAATATGCAGATGATGCTGGAGCAGACATGGCTCTATTGATCACTCCATATTACAACAAACCACAACAACATGGTGTAATTGAACATTATACCCAAATTGCAAATGCAGTGGACATTGACTTGATCACTTACAATGTTCCATCACGTACCAGTTTGGATATGGCTCCTGAAACCATTGTTGAACTTGCAAAAGTGGACAATATCTCTGCTTTAAAAGAAGCTTCCTCTGATGTGGACAAAGTATCCAAAACCATGAAACTCTTAAGGGATGAAGGATTGGAAGACGATATCGTAATATTGTCTGGTAGTGATGAATTGACCCTTCCTTTAATGTCTGTTGGTGCAAGAGGTGTAGTGAGTGCATCTGCAAACATCGATCCAAGAACCATGGTTCAAATGGTAAACTGCATTTTAGACGGTGACTATGATAAAGCATTGGAATTACATTACAAACAATATGACTTAATCAAAGCTTTATTCATTGAAACCAGTCCAGCACCTGCAAAAGAAGCATTGAAAATGATGGGAATGCCTGCAGGTCCATTAAGATTACCTTTAGTTCCTATGTTGGAAGAAAACAGAGTAATCTTAAGAAAAGCATTGGAAGATGCTGGAATTTTATAATTCCAGTTCTTATTTTTTTTACAATTTGATTATACTTATAAAATTATTTAGATGATATTATGATAAAAGTTGCTGTAACTGGAGCTGCTGGAAGAATGGGCTCCGGCATTATAAGAAAAATTACTGAACAGGATGATATGGAAGTTGTAGCTGCTATTGAAATGCCAAACACTCCTTTAGCAGGTGTAGATGCAGGTGAAAAAGCAGGTATAGGAAATATTGGGGTTCCTATCGTCGGTTCAGAAGATTTGGAAAAAGCATTGAAAGAATCTGGAGCTGAAGTGTTAGTTGACTTTACCATTGCTCCTGCTGCTGTTGAAACCATTAAAAGAACTGCTGATTGCGGTGTAAACTTAGTGGTTGGAACCACTGGATTTACTGAAGAGCAAGCACAGGGAAATGCAGATGTAATTAAGGAAAAGAACATCAAGGCAGTTATTTCCTCTAATTTCTCAATTGGAGTAAACGTATTCTTTAAGGTATTGAAGGACTTGACTCCTATCTTAAATGACTTTGATATTGAAATCATTGAAGCTCACCACAATCAAAAGGCAGATGCTCCTTCTGGAACTGCTATGACTGCATTTGAAGTGGTTGCTGACGCTCTTGAAAGAAACCCTGAAGAAGTGGGTGTCTATGGAAGACAAGGTCAAGTAGGTAAAAGAACCAAAGAGGAAATCGGTATACACGCAGTACGTGGTGGAGACATTGTAGGAGATCACACTGTATTGTATGTTGGCGATGGTGAAAGATTGGAAGTTAAACACATGGCACATACTAGAGAAGTATTCATTGCTGGTGTTATCAGAGCTTTAAGATTCGTAGGTTCCGCAGAACCTGGAAAAGTAAATGATATGTCTGATGTTTTAGGAATTTAATTTTAATTCCTCTTTCTTTTAGAAAATAAACTTTAATTATTTTCTTTTAGAAAAAATAAATAAATATTATAATTATTGAGATGATTTAAATGGTAAAAGTAGGTGTACTTGGTGCAACTGGAATGGTAGGTCAAAGATTCATCCAATTGTTGGCTGATCATCCTGATTTTGAAATTGCTGCACTTGCAGCTTCCGGAAGATCTGCAGGCAAAAAATATGAAGACGCTACCACTTGGTATATGAATAGTGAAATGCCTGAATCTGTAAGAGACATTACTGTTATTGAAACTGACCCTGCACAGATGGATAAGGATGTTGAAATAGTGTTCTCTTCACTTCCTGCTGATTTTGCTGCAAAAGTCGAGCCAGAATTTGCAAAGGATTTTGTTGTGGCATCAAATGCTAGTGCGATGAGAATGAAAAAGGACATACCTTTAGTCATTCCTGAAGTCAATCCACAATTCTTGGACATGATTGAAGCACAACAGAAAAACAACAACTGGGACGGTTTCATTGTAACTAACCCTAACTGTTCAACCATTGCTTTGACCTTAACATTAAAGCCAATTTATGATAATTTCAACATTAACAGGATTTATGTATCTACCATGCAAGCTGTTTCAGGAGCAGGTTATAACGGTGTTCCTTCAATGGCTATTGTAGATAACTTGGTTCCATACATTGGCGGTGAAGAGGAAAAGATGGAAAGCGAAACATTGCATCTTTTAGGTTCACTTGACGGTGATGAAGTTGTACCTGCAAATTTCTCATTAAGCGCATCCTGTCACAGAGTGCCTGTTATTGACGGTCACACTGAAGCAGTATTCGTTGAGCTTGATGATGAGGCAGACATTGATAAAATCAAAAAGACAATGGCTGACTTTAGAGGACTTCCTCAAGAATTAGGTCTTCACTCTGCTCCAGAACAACCTGTCATAGTCAAAGAGGAAGATGACAGACCTCAACCAAGAATGGACAGAATGGCTTTTGGTGGTATGGCTGCTACTGTTGGTAGAGTCAGAAAAGATCAAGCATTTGATAACAGCTTCAAATATGTTCTTGTAGGACATAATACAATTAGAGGTGCTGCTGGTGCTTCTATTTTGAATGCTGAATTGATTAATAAACAAATATTATAATATTTTTTATTAATTCTTTTTTTTACTTTTTTTTTAATTATTTTTATTTTCTATTTTTCTATTTTGCACTGATATTTAAAGAGTGTTTCGTAAAACTATTGTTTAATGAACTAAATTAAACTTTTTTTAATTACTTTTATTTTCTTTTTTCATTATATTAATTTTAACTTTTTTTAAGTCTAATTTTA
>JAEEWY010000083.1 GCA_016291275.1 Methanobrevibacter sp.
AATTCTTAAAAGGTATTCGCCCATTCCAGTTGCAAATATGAATGACAGGAACAAACCAACTAAAACAAGCTGCCTGACAGCCCTATCCCTTGTCCATCCGAATTTTTCACTTATTGCATTGGATAATGGTTCGATTAAGGCCAAAACAGTGCTTAAGCTTCCAACAAATATAAGCAAGAAAAATGCTGGAGCCACCATATAAACCCACGGGTCCATTATATTGAATACATTAGGGAAAACAACAAATATCAATGAGAATCCATCACTTACTAAGCTGGTAATTGGGATATTCCTTCCTAAAGCCATATAACCCATGATTGCGAATAGGAGAACTGAAACCAACACTTCAAAGACAAGGCTTACCAAAACAATAATCCATGCATTGTCAATCAGTTTTGCATTGTCTCCCAAATAAGAGGAATATGTGCTTGCAATTGCATAGCCTAAACCATATGAGAATATCAATTGACCAAATGCCGCTATCCATACATTCAAATCCAATAGCACAGACCAATTTGGATTGAACAATGCCATTATTCCAGTACGGGAGCCCGGCAATTGAAGAGCAAAGAGCAACATGCCAATCAACAATACAAAGGATAATATCAAGGATATTTTGCTGATTGTCAAGATTCCCTTGTTGATTTCCTTACGGGAGAATAAATAAATCAAACCCCATATTACTATCAAGCCTACTCCAATAGGAACTACAAGATAAGTTAGCCCATATGGGTTGGAGGTGCTGTGAAGCAATGTTGTTGTAAAGAAAACGCTAGGATTACTACCCCATCCTTTAAATAAACTAAGTACAATATAGATAAGGTCCCAAGACATTATGCAGGTATAATAGATCAGCACGATAAAGATCAAGACCACTATAAACCATGCTATGATTTCAAACTCTGACTTGATATTGTAAAATACCTTAGGCAGACTTGACTTGAACTTGAAACCCACTCCGAATTCCAATACTAAAATAGGGATGGCCATGATTACAATAGCTAAAATATATGGTATGAGGAATGTTCCTCCACCATTTTCATACATAAGATAAGAAAATTTCCAAATTCCAGACAGTCCAATGATAGCTCCTATCATAGCTATTAGGAAGCCTGTTGAACTATCCCATCTATTTCCTATAATTTCATCACCCATCTTACATCACATCAATAAGAATAATCATTTTTTATTTTAAATTACATCTCATAAATAATTTGATTTTAGAATTTTATTATTATATAATATATTAAAGTTTTAATTATTTAAAAAATTTGCTTATTTTAAAAAAAATTATGGAAAAATAGAGAAAATAGAAAAAATACTTAAAAGGATAAAAATAGTAGAAATAGTAAGAAAAAATAAAAAATAAAAAGATGATTATTAATTTTAATCATCTTGAATTGGCTTGTAATAATCCTCATTCTTTGCAGGCAATAGAGTGAATATTATTGGAACAACTACAAGAACGATTGCTAAAGCAAGCATAACCATATGGCTTGTAGTATCTCCAGTTAAAATAGTGCTATAAACTCCTTGAGCCCATAATACAAAGATACAAACAGGTAAGATATACTTGATAATAATCTTCCAGAATGGATCCATCTGAATGGTTGAATGGCTGTTTAACACTTCAACAAGTTCGTCAAAGTTATATATCCATCCAAAGATTATACATTCAAGGAATACTCCAAATAGCAATGCAAAGTTGTTTAGGAATGCATCAAAGATTCCTAAGAGGTAACTTCCTGCAGCAGTTGAGAATAAGCAGGATATGCAGAATCCGACAATACATACAAGAGTTGCGGATTTTCTTCTTGAAAAGCCAAATTTTTCAGAAATTGCAAATGAAGCCACTTCAAGCAGAGCCATTAGGGAAGTTAGACCTGCAAATAGGATACATAAGAAGAATAATGGCCCAATAACAGATGACCAAGGCCCCATTACATTAAATACCTGTGGGAAAACAACAAATGCCAAACCGGTTCCTTCAGTAACCAATTCATTGAATGGTATTCCACTTGTTAAAGCCATAAATCCCAAGATTGAGAAGATTCCAACAGCATTGAACACTTCAAACCCTGAGTTGGAAAATGCTACAATCAAAGCATTGTCAGTTAATTTGGAATCCTCAGGAAGATAGCTTGCATAGGTAAGAGCAATGGACATACCTAAACTAAGTGAAAATACAATCTGACCAAATGCAGCTAGCCATACATTTAAATTTGTTAATGCAGACCAGTTAGGAGTGAATATCTGAGTATAACCTATTGAAGCACCAGGTAAAGTCAAGGAAAATGCAACAATTACAATTACAATTAAAACTAAGATAGGCAATAATATTTTGCTTACTTTACCAATACCCTCATTCAAGTCTTTTTGGACGATGAACCATGAACTTAACCAAACAAGAAGAACAGATATGAAAACCCATGGAACAATGGTAGTAATACCTGAAAGGGAATCAGATGCATGCAAAACACTAACTGTAAAGAACAAATCAGGATTTGCACCCCATGCCTTGGTAAGACTCAAAACGACATATATCAAATCCCAAGCAACTACACAAACATAATATGTTGTGATTAAGAATACAACCAAAATGATAAACCAGGCAATAGGTTCCAATCTAGACTTAATTGTAAAAAATATCTTAGATAAGGATGTTTTGAATTTAAATCCTACTGCATATTCCACCAAAACAAATGAGATTCCTAAAATAAATAGAGAAACTATATAAGGAATCATGAATGATCCTCCACCATTGGAATAAAGAACATTTGGGAAACGCCAAATATTACCTAAACCTACAGCGGAACCTATCATTGCTAAAACAAAAGCAATGTTACTATCCCACACAGACTTTTCAGATGCCATAAAAATCACTACAATAAAAAATATAAATCAAATAAATATAATCAAATAAACATAAGTTATGAATAATTAATTCTTAAAAAGATAAATGAATAATTAAATTAATTAATAAAACCTTAAAAAACATTTTATTAATTAATTCAACTAATAAAAAATTTTAAAAAAGTTTATATTAAAATTAAAATATTGAATTAAAATATTAAATTAAAAATTAAATTAAAAATTAAATTTAGAATATTGAATAAAAATTAATTTATAATTTAATTAAAAAATAAAAAGAAGAGAAAGGAAACTTAAATAGATAAAACTATTTAAGTAGTTTCTTAAACTTCTTAAGCTTTTCAACTTCTTAAGCTGCTTCATCGAATGGTACTTTTTCACCAAGTACTCTTAATCCGATGTACATCACTACAATAGCTACAGGGATTGAAATGTACCATTGGATACCGAATCCTGCAGGGATGTAACCGAATATGATAGCAATAGCTGCAACGAATATTGCATAGTATATCTGAGTACTTACGTGGTCAATGTGGTTACAGCTTGTACCCATAGAGGATAAAATTGTGGTATCTGAAATTGGTGAACAGTGGTCACCAAAGATAGCACCAGTCAATACACCACTAGTACATACGATTACAAAGCCCATTTCAGGGTTAACTGCCCAAGCAAGAGGAATGGTTAATGGCATTAAAATACTCATTGTACCATAGGAAGTACCTGTTGCAAAGGAAATCAAAGCACCTAAAACGAAGATTAATGTTGGTAAGATAAATATAGGTATTGCACCTGCCAATACACCTACTAAATAATCAGCAGTACCTAATTCGCCAATAACTCCACCTAAGGACCAAGCAAGGAGTAAGATTACACCAGTGATAACGATAGTTTTCATACCGCCTACCCATTCACTGATAGCTTCTTCGATGGTCATGATCTTTTGGAGCACAGCCATGAGGATAGCTACAATGGAAGCAAGCAATGCTGCTTGGAACAAAGCAACAGATGCATCAGAAGCTGCTAATGCTTCAAATATACCGCTGAATGATAATGGAGAGGTTTTCATTAAGGTAATTAAAGCTTGATCTTCTCCACCTAAGATAGTGGTATATCCGCTCCAGTAGAATGCAATAAGTGCACCGACAATCAATACACCAATAGGAATAATTGCATTCCAAACGGATAATTTAATACCTTCAACCGGTTTAACATCATCAAAACTGGTTGCTTCAAGAGATTCGACGGGTTCATCTTCTTTTCTAGCACGAGCTTTTTTCTCTGCTTCTTTCATTGGTCCGAATTCATAGTAAGTGAGTGCAGAGATAACAATGAATATTAAGATTAAAATGTTATAGAATCTAAATGGAATAGTTTGTAAAAATATACCGAATCCACTTACATTCATTCCAATGGATTGGAAACCTTGAGTAATTAAACTGAGTTCTAAACCAATCCAGGTAGAAATAATAGCAATACCTGCAACAGGAGCTGCAGTTGCATCTACTACAAATGCTAATTTTTCTCTGGATACGTGAAGTTTGTCCATAACAGGTCTCATGATAGGACCTACAATTAAAGAGTTAGCGTAATCGTCAAAGAATACACATAAACCTAAAAGTTCAGTGAATAATTGAGCTTTTCTAGGAGTGTCAGCACGTTTAGCAAATTCATCTGCTAAAGCTTTTGCACCACCCATCTTGGTTACTAATTGGATGATACCACCAATAAGTAAACATTGAAGGATAATACCTGCATTCCATGGATCAGCCATACAAGAAATAATTTGACTACCCATTGCTAAAAATGCATTGATAGCAGAGCTGATAATGTTTAAATCGTTAACGGAAACCATGAATTCTCCAACGAAAACCCCAATAAACAAAGATAAAATAGTCTCTTTGGTTATGAATGCTAAAGCAATAGCCACAAGAGGCGGTAAGAGAGTTAAAATACCGAAACGAACTGCATTATCGTCTCCAGCTGGTGCATTGGTAATTAGCAAGGATAAAACGAAAAGAGCTATTACAGAAATAGCTACAATCAATCCAATTTTTAAATTTCTATTCATTTCCATAATCACACCATTTTTATAAAAAATTAAAAAAATACGAATTAAACGATAAACAAGTTTTATTTTAAAAATCCAAAATAGGATATTTTAGATTATAAATAAAAATTAAAAACCGTTCAATATAATAAGTAAAAATAAAGCATTTAATATATTATGTAAATATTAAACAAAATTTTACTTAATTAATATATAATATATTTATAAAATTAATATATAAATTTAACTTTAAAATTAAGTAAATTTGGCTTTAAAATTGATTAAATTTAGTAAAATAAGAGTAAAATAAGATTGGAATAAAAAAATAAAAATAAAAATGAAAAAATAGGAAATGATGGATAAAATTATGGATTTAAGAGAATATTTGCTCTAACATCCAGTCAGCATCATATTCCTTAATGTCATCATAAGATTGTCCCATACCTAAGAATAAGATTGGCTTTTTAATGATGTAACCAATTGAAAGTGCAGCACCACCTTTTGAATCAGCATCTGCCTTAGTAAGTATGACACCATCTATATCAATAGCTTCATTGAATTTTCTTGCCTGTTCTGTTGCATCGTTACCGGTTAATGCATCACCTACAAACACGACCAAATCAGGTTTAGATACTCTACGAATCTTTTTCATTTCATCCATCAAATTGGTGTTTGTTTGCATTCTTCCAGCAGTGTCAATCAATACAAGCTCTTTTCCTTTAGCTCTAGCATGCTGAACTGCATCAAATGCTACAGCTGCAGGGTCAGATCCCTTTTCATGCTTGATCAATTTAACGCCTAAATTGTCTGCATGATATTGGACTTGTTCAATAGCTCCTGCCCTAAATGTATCTGATGCAGCAATAACTGGAGTGTAACCTTTTTTAATGTAATAATTAGAAAGCTTACCGATAGTGGTGGTTTTTCCAGTACCGTTGATACCTACAAGCATTACAACAAGAGGTTCACCTTGAGCAACTTTCTCTTCAAGGAGTTCAGTCATTGATTTTCCTTCAATGTCAATGATTTTAGAAACTGCATTCTTGAGAGCTTTGTAGGTGTATTCCTCAATATCACTACTTCTTTTTATCTTTTGACCAACCAAGTCATTTTTAACTGATTCGACAACAACGCTTGAAACATCCATTGCCACATCCGCTTCCAAAAGACCTAATTCAAGTTCAAATAGGATATCTTCAACATCATCTTCAGATATTGACTTTTCCTTAATGAATGATAAGAATCCGCCGGATTTTTCCTTTTTATCTTCATCTTCAGACTCATCAGATTCTTCTTTCTTCTTACGTCTGAATAATGAACGTTTAGATTTTTTGGATTCCTCTTCTTTTTCTTCTTCCTCTTCTTCTCTTTCTTCTTCCGGAATCCCTTCTTCAGAACCTTCAACAGCTTCAAGTTGGGAATCTTCCTCTTCTTCTGCTGCTTCTTCAATTTCCTCTTCAGGCTCTTCTTCAAGATCTGCATCTGAATCTTCTTCATCTTCTTTCTTATCTCTTTTTAAGAAACCTAAGAATCCAGATTTTTCCTTTTTATCTGCATCTGAATCTTCTTCAGACTCTTCTAATTCTTCAGACTCTTCTTCAGATTCTTCCTCTAAAGCAGCATCGAGCTTTTCATCCAATTCTTCTTCTGAATTTTCTTCG
>JAEEWY010000084.1 GCA_016291275.1 Methanobrevibacter sp.
TATTTTAGTTGTGATAGGACTTTTATATTTTGTTAATTATTATTAGATTATTATTAGATTATTATTAGATTATTATTAGATTATTATTAGATTATTATTAGATTATTATTAGATTATTATTAGATTATTATTAGATTATTTCAATTGTTAAATTTAATAGATAATATTTTTTTTTTAAAATTCTAACTTTAAAATTCTTCCTTTAATGGACCTCCACATTTAGGGCATGGAGTTTTTTCAGAAATTACTAAAGACATTTCACTATTGCAATTAGGGCAATCATTGTTTTCAAGAATGTTTCGTCTATCTTTGTAAAATGTCTTTTTAAAATCAAAAAACAGTATTTTAAACGCTTTTTTATTATCAAGATTTTTAGAAATTTCTTTAGTTAATATTCTTTCAATCTCTTCTTGAGTGAAAAGATCATTGTCTTCAGGAACATAGGTTTTGATTAATTCATTGCAATTTGGACAATAGTTTTCATAAAGGAAACCTGAAATCAAGGATTTGGTCATCTTGTCTGAATTTTCCTTATTGTGACTATCTTCAATAAGCTCTAAATGAACACTTTCATCTTTTTCATCTTTAGAATAGAAATTTAAAATGGATTCCAAATCATCCAAATCAGTATCTAAATAAAATATCAGATTCTTATCTAAAAATGAAAAATCACAGTTGTCACATTTGAAATTAATTTCAACCATATTCAACACTCAAAAAGAAAGATTAATATTTTTTAAAACTTTTTTATTCTCATCTATTTTCTAAATACGTCAAACTCTTTAGGTCTAAGTAATGGTTTGATTCCAGTTTCGGTGTCTCTTAAGTGATTGAATGCATCAAATCCTCTAATTAATACGATAGGAATTCCTTCATTTGCTTGTCCCATCAATAATGATGCCGCTGCTGCAAGTTCATCTGCTGTTGCAACTTCAGTTGTTTCAAGAGCTCTGCCGAATAGGTCCTCTTCACCGATTCTTACCCAAAGAGGATTGATTCCAGAGCAACCAATAGCTGTTCCGATTGCACCTACTCTAAATGCTCTTCCCTGAGTATCTGTAATGATCACTGCAATTTCCTTATCAGCTTTTTCTTCCAAGTATTCTCTTATTTCCTTAGCTGATTTGTCAGGATTCTTAGGCATTGGAGTTGCCAATCCTTCTTCAACATTGGATTCATCAATTCCAGAGTTTGCACAAACAAACCCATGTTTGGTTTCAGTTACAATGAAATTAGGTCCTACTGCAACGATTTCATTTGATTCCTGTAAAATTGCCTCAACAAGTTTTGGATCCTTTTTGCATTTTTCTGCAATTTTAATTGTTTCTTCACTTGGCTCAAGTTCGTCAATTTTAATGTAGTTTCCTTCAGCCTTTGAAATCAATGTTTCAGCAATAAGCAAAATATCTCCATCTTCAAGGGAAATATCTTCCTTTTCCAAATCCTCTTCGATAATCTTAGCTATATTATCTCCTTTTTTAACTAAAGGAATTTCTTTTAATCCATATAATTTTAAAGTCATAATTAAATTTTATATTAATAAAATATAAAAAACTATTGATATTTACAGACTTTTATTTTGTATGGGTTTAATAAAAAAATTAAAAATAATGCTTTATTTTTTTAAAAAATTAACAATATGCTTTTATATTAAAAATAATAAATTTATAATTAATATGATTAATAATCATTTTTAGTATTAACTTATTAAATTTTTATTAATTTATTAATTTTTAATTAAATTCTTTAGAGGATATTATGATTATAGAAGGTCTTATTAATGGATTTGACATGATTATGGAGATGCTCCAAAGTGGAGGACTTATCACTTATATAATTCTTTTGCTTGGTATCTATGGTCTGTTAATATCTATAAGAAAGATATTTTACCTTAGAAAAATAAGTAAAATCGATGCTACAGAGATTATGGGTACAATTACCTCATCTATGGAACAAGGTGGAGCTATTGAAGCTTTAAAGAATATCAGTCACTATAAAAACCCTGTTTCAAGAATCATGTCTGAAGCATTGAAAATCGGTTATAAAAACAAGATAGAAGTTGAAGAAAGTATGGAGCAGATTTTCATCGTCGAGCTCTCAAAAATGACCAATGGTATCAGTGCATTAAAAACCATTATCGAGCTTGCTCCTTTCTTAGGATTGATCGGTACTGTATTGGGTATTTGGATGACATTTAAGAATTTAGGTGTAAATCCTGATGCTGCAGCTATGGCAGAAGGTATTTACATTGCTCTTATCACTACTATTGCAGGTTTAACTGTAGCTATTGTTCTTATGCCGTTATACACTTATATCAAAGGTTTAATTGATGCAGAAATGGATAAGATTGAATTAGCTACTAAAATGACTAATTGGAGTTATGCTGTAATTAAAATCAGAGTTTATGAGAAATTGCCTTGTGTAGTTGAAGCACTTCAGGAAGCAGAAGGTATTGTTAGCGTAAAGGAAATCTCTGATCCTTATTCAAATATTCAAATTTCATTTAAGCCAAGTATGCTTGAAAAGAGTATAAGTAACATCATTTTGGAAAAATGTGATGTAAAATCTGAAATTACTGAAAGTAAATTAAGACAATAATCAAGGGGCTGTTAAATTGGCAATTGATATTAAGCGCCATAAGGAAAAGATGAATCGGGATGAACCTGAAATCAAGTTAGTTCCTTTTATTGACATTTTATTTACTTTACTTATCTTTTTAGTGGTGACCAGTACTTTCGGTGCTGCAGCTGTTACTGGTGATGACACTGGTACAGGCACTGGAAAGCCAAACATGACTGACACTACTGGAGATGCAGAGTATTATCTTCTACCTGTTGCAGGACTTCAGAAAGTTGTTGTAAATGGTGTAGATATGTCTTCTGAGATAAGAGGAAACGCTATAGGTGTTCATGCAAGAGTGCTTGACCAAGGTGATGTTCAGATTAAAACGAGCGAACATGCGATATATATTCAAGCGCCTTCTGGAATGAGCCCTCAAGAGGCAGTTCATAGTCCAGAATGATTTTAAATTTTATTTTATTTTTTTAATTTTTTTAATATTTTCATACTTTTTATTTTTTTAATTTTTAAATTATTAAATTTTATATAGTTAATTTGGGGTAAAACAATGTATTTAGGCAGAATTATTTCAGCAGGAAAAACAGAAGACGGAAAACCATACGTTGCTTATAGAGTTTCAAGCAGATCTTTTCCAAACAGACAAGTAAAGGTTCTTGAAGATGAAGCAGCTATCATTCCAAAGGAAGGATTTGAAACTGATATTTTCAAAAACTCTTATATCGCTTACGATTGTGTAAAAACAGTAGGTGACATTGCAATTATTTCAAACGGTTCCCAAACCAATCCTATTGCAGATAAGATAGCTATTGGAATGAACATTAGGGATGCAATGGCATATTCATTAATCACTATGGATTATGAAAAGGATGATTACAACACTCCAAGAATTGCTGCAGTAGTTAAAGGAAATGAAGATGATTTTGAAGCTTATATTGGTATTGTAACTGACAGTAAAATATTAGTTGAAAAAATAGAAGATGGTAAAGCTCAATTCATTTCCACTTATGAGAAAAACACTCCTGAAGATGTTGTTTTCTCTGCAGAAACTCCTGATGATGCATGTAAGTTCATTTTTGATGAAGGTGCATTTGCTGAATTTGAAAATCCTGTTTCTTCAGTTGCAGCAATATTTGATGGAAAATGGAAAATTGCTGGTTTCAATCCAGAATAAATCCCCAAGCTTTTTAGCCTTCGGCTAAAAACCTTGACCAAAATTCTTTCCAATTTATTTAGGTAAATTGGATTTTTTTATTTTTATATTTTTCTGTATTGAAAAATTTTAGTTTAACTTATTCTAATTTTTCACCCTCTTCGGCTTCTTTTATTTTCTGGACTGTTCCCCAACTTCTTCTAACGAAATCTGGCATTTCATCATATTTAAATTTCTTCAAGAAGTTTTTGGTTTTTGGATCGCTTGGATAACCTGAACCGATTCCATCTCGGTCCTTGGTGGATCTGATGTACTGCTTATTTATTTCTTCAATAATCATGTCCCTTTTTGTTTTTGCAATGATTGAAGCTGCTCCAACTGCAAGATAGTTATCATCTGCCTTATGTTCTGCAATGACCTCACAGCTATGGCCTACATATTCTTCCATTTCTTCCTGAAGTCTTCCTTCCTTTACATCCAAAGCATCTATGATGATTCTATCTGCTCGAAGAGTATTTATGATTTTTTTCATAGCTAATTTTTCTATTTGATTAAGATTTATTCCCTTTGCCCTTAAAGTGTCAATATCCTTTGCAGTAATAACCACTGTTTCATAATCGAACATTTTAGTTAACTTACGATATAGGACTGCTCTTCTGTTAGGAGTTAATCTTTTAGAATCTTTCACGCCCATTCTTTCAATGATCTTTTCTTTTTTCTCAGGTATTACAATACCTGCCATAACCATAGGGCCTAAAACAGGACCTCTTCCAGCTTCATCTAATCCTAGTGTATCCATATTATTAAATCCAGTTTTATTATTTAAATAGTTTAGTTTTTATTTAGTTTTAATTTAGTTTTTATAAATAGTTACAATAATCAGTTTATTAATTTCTATAAAATAAGATTTATTAAAGTTTAAAAGAAGTAATTTTGATGGTGTTGATTATTTGGTGTTAAAAGGAATATTATGGATTGTAAAGACAATCCATAGTATTATACGTATTAATAACGCTTGAAATTGTTTAAATTTATTTCATAGCTTTTAAACGTACTTCCGGTTCTAAAGCTAATGGTTCAGCAGCTACGATTGCAGTTCCTTTTGCGACTACAGTCATAGGGTCATCAGAAATTTGGATTGGAATGTCTGATTCATCGAAAATTCTTTCTTTAAGACCTCTTAATCTGGAACTTCCACCTACTGCTACAGTATTTTTGTAAACACCCATCATCAATTCTGCAGGTAATCTTTCTAAGATGATGTTTAATCCGCCAACAACTGCTTGGATGATTGGCTCTACTGCATCTGCAACTAACATTGAATCAATTACGACCTTTTTAGGTCTGTTAGTTTCTAAGGATTTACCAATAACTTCATAGCTTAAGTTTTCAAATTCTTCACTGCAATGGATCATTCCGATTTCCATTTTTGCAGCTTCTGCATCGTGAATGCTGATTGCAACATTGTATTTTTCTGCAACCAATTCTACGATTCTATTATCAATGTCGTCTCCACCGACTCTTACGGTTTCAATATCGTTGATTCCACCAAGGGAAATAACAACTAAATCAGTAGATCCTGCACCAATGTCAATTACCATGGTTCCATTTGGTTCTGCAATAGGTAATCCTGCACCAATAGCTGCAGCTAAACCTTCACTGACTACTAATACGTATTCAGCACCAGCTTTTCTACCTATTTCTTCAGCAGCATTCTTTTCTACTTCAGAAGCGTCTCCAGGAATACCGATGACAATTCTTCCTACAGTTTCTCCTTCGTTAATACCAATTTCCATAGCTCTGATGAGTAATGCTTGTGCTTGTGCAACGTTTTCGATTACTCCTTTTTTAAGTGGTCTTACTGCAACAATGTCTTCTGGAGTTCTGCCTAACATTTTTTTAGCTTCTTCTCCAACAGCAAGCACTGCAGAAGGATCATCCTTTTTAACAGCAACTACAGAAGGAATTTGGTATAAGTCAAATTTATCTCCTGATGGTTTTGCGATTACAGTGTTTAAGGTACCTAAGTCAATACCTAAACTATTCTTAACAACTCTGGTTGGTTCAATTTCAATAGCGTCTTCATTTCCGAAAATACTCAAAGTTATTCCTCCATTGATAAAATAAAATTAAATTATTTAAAAAATTTTTAATAAATTATTTAATTGATTTTATTGTTCTTTTAATTAATTCACGTTTTTGAATTGATTTTAATTGGTATATTAAATTGATATATTCAATTAATTATTCAAAAAGTAATTAATTAATGTTTATAACAATAATTATTTATAATTTTTATTAATAATAAGTTTTTGTATAAAATTATGAAAAAATTTTAATAATTATATAAAAATAGTCAGAAAAAAAGGATTTTACATAGTAATTGCTCTAAAAAGCTAAATTTATTCTTGGGCGTTGTCTTCTTCGGGAGTTTCTATGGTGTTGTCTGGATTGGTGTTTTCTTCTGGCTTGCTTTCTTCTTGAGGTTCTGATTTATCTTTTTCCTCAACCTCAACTATTCTTTGCTTTTCCTTATCTTGGATTGTCTTCTTTAAGTCAATTCCAAATAGACTATTGTTTTGGCTGATTTCTTTAACACGCTCAATGTTTTCTTCATCTATTACAGAAACCAAGATTGCAGATAAAACGACATCGCTCATATCAAGTATTGGTGTCACTGTATTCCTTAAAAAGGATGGTAATTTAAATCTTGT
>JAEEWY010000085.1 GCA_016291275.1 Methanobrevibacter sp.
CAATGCATCCTAGCTCTTTTAGGAATACTTTTCTCTCCTCTTCATCCTTGAGACGTTTAGAGATGGATAAATCGTTAACTTTCTGTTTGATTTTATTAAGCATTTATTCACTCATTAAAAGTTGATTAAAAAATAGTTTAAGTTTATTTGTAACTTACAGCGGTTCCATATGCAGTTACTAAAATGGTGTTTCCCATAGTGCCTCCAAGGTTGTTATAGGATATCTTAAGCCCTATGATTCCGTTGGCACCAAGTTCCTTTGCCTTGTTTTCCATAATTTGGAATGCTTCATTTCTTGCTGATTCAAGCTCTTCAGCATAAGTGCTGGTTCTTCCTGCCACAACGTCTCTAACTCCAGAGAATAAGTCTTTATATATGTTGGATCCAATTAATGATTCTCCATTAACCAATCCATGGTATTTTACAATGGTTTTGTTTTCTAAAGTACTTGTTGAGGATAATAACATTTTATCACTTAAAATTGTTTAATTAAAAAAATAATTATAATTTGATTAATTTTTATAAAAAAATATTGTTAGCTATTAAATTTAATTAATAGCCACTTATTGTTTTCCATTAATTTTGTTTATTTATAGTATTTATTTAAAGAACATGAAATATGCCCATACGAGAATGAACACTACAATTACACCAAATAGCATTAATCTGCTTTTTTTAATGTTCTTTTGTTGTTGTTCTAATACTTTTTGACAATCTGCAGAGCAGACTCTTTCCTTCATTGGTATTGGGCTGCCGCATACTGGGCAATGTTTGTGTGGTTCTACCATATTTCTCACCTTTTTTAGTTTTTTGATTAATAATTAGTTTAATTTATTTAAATTTTAATAAAATCTGTTTAATTTTATAATTTATTTACTCTAATAAATTATTCTATTATTTTAATATTAATTTAATATTATTTAAAAATTGCCTAAAATTAGATATTAAAGAATTTCCTTGTTGTTTCACTTACCTTTTCGCCAAGCTCTTTACTGTCCATTCCTTTGTACTCAGCTATTGTATTCAAGATATGCGGCAAGTATTCCGGCTTGTTCTTGTTTGATTTTGGCTTTTTAGGGAAGTTTCTTGGAATCAGGAAAGGAGCATCAGTTTCTATCATCATCTTTTCAGGAGGAATCACTGTTACAGCTTCCTGCAATGATTGGCCTCTTCTTTCATCACAGATCCAACCGGTCACTCCAATGGAGCAGCCTAACTCAAGGTATTTTTCAGCTTCATCTTTAGTTCCTGTAAAGCAATGGACACAAGCCTTTTCGCACATATTAGGATATTTTTCAAGTATTTTAACTAAATCTTCATGTGCTTCACGTTCATGCAGGAATAATGGCATATCCAATTCATCAGCTAACTTTACCTGTTCCTCGAACCATTTTCTTTGAACATCCTGTGGGGAATAGTTTCTGTTATAGTCAAGGCCGCACTCTCCAATAGCCACTACACAGTCCTCTTTTGCAAATTCCCTTAAAGTTTCTATTGTACTGCCATCACAGGTCTTTGCATCGTGAGGATGGACTCCAGCAGTTGAGAATAAAACTCCCTTGAATTGGTCTTGCTTTGCAAATTTGAGAGCAGTTTCGCTTGATAGAATATTGGTTCCAGTAATGATGAACTGGCTTACTCCAACATCATTTGCATTTCTTATGATCTCTTCTCTGTTTTTATCAAAGGACTTATGCATCAAGTTTAATCCTATATCAATTAATCCAGTCATTTAATCACTTTAAATAAGAATTAATAAAAAAAATAAAGTTGTTTCTGTTAGTTTTTAAGATATATTTTTAGAAATAAAAAAATATTTAAAAAAAAGTAAATGTGTTATTTATTCGGAAATAACACGGGTTCCTATTTTTTCACCTTTAATAGCTCTGATTAGGTTTTGAGGTTCATTACCATTAGCTATTACGGTTTCTAAATTGGAACGCTTAATCATTTGAATTGCAGTTGTGTCAATGAATTCATAGGTTCCTGCCTTTACATCATTTCCGCTGATGATTCCCATCATGTCAGAAGCTGTGATTTCCTCAATGAGTTCTGCATCATCGTACTTTTTAGGGTCTTTAGTGTAAAGCCCATCAACTGCTGTCAAGTTAACTAAAAGGTCTGCTTGAACATACTCTGCCAAGATTGCAGATACTGCATCGGTACTGTGTGCAGGTTCAGTTCCACCCATAACGATGATTTTTCCGCTTGCAGAAAATTCCAAAGCTTCCTGGAAGTTATGAGGAACTCTTTGATAAGCTGCATCACCAAGTGCAAGCAATAAGAGCTTTGCATTGACTCTTGTAACTTCTATACCAATATCATCACATTTTGCCTCTCCAGCACCGAGGTCTCTTACAACTCCGATGTATTCTCTTGCAGGTTTTCCACCACCTACAACAACAAATATCTCATGCTCTTCGCTTTGTTCCTTCAAGAGCTTTGCATATTCCTTAAATCTTTCAGCGTTGTAATCCTGTAATAATATTGATCCACCAATAGCAGCTACGATTCTCATAAGTTCACCTTTTAATCAAATGTTTTAATAGTTTAGTTAGATTAAGTTTTTTTAAATAAATTTAAATTTAGTAGAAATTTAGTTAAATTACTTAATTTATTACTTTAATTTATCTATTTAATTATATTTAAATTTACTATTGAATTGCTCTAAACCAACTGAAATTCTCTCCACCAAAATAACTTACAAGAATTGATGTGATTATTGTAAGAATCAATGTGATGAGTGCAGATTGGGGAGCAAAGAATATGAAGAATACAATTGCTAAAACGCATAATAAATAGAATAATGCCTTTGTATTGTCTTTTCCATTGTCATTCAATATGGTTAGGATACCTAAAAGTATTGGAGCGAAAATAAGTCCAAGTATTATCCATAAGCATTCTCCTAATGGAACTAAATTGTAAACTGGCTTATTAAGCAAATCCATGTATAGATAAGCTTCTAGTACAGTCATTACAAGTCCAAACACCCCACCAGCTATTGCCTGCGCCATTGTATGTTTTTTAAGTGTGAATCTGCTCCAAATTAGTATTGGGTAAAGCAATCCAACCAAAGCGCCAATTGGTCCAAGAAGCATGATCAATGCAGCTACTGGTCCAGTAAGTCCAGTTGTATGGATGCTGATTTTCCATTTGGTAGTGATGAGCATTACAATGAATGTGTTAACTGCATAACAAAGTATCAATACAATCAGGAAATTGGAAACTCCAAGAATCCAAGCAATTATAAATCCTATTAAGTAGGAGACCACTCCTACAATAAGTGGAACGAAACGGTCTTCACGGTTGGAAATGTCCTTGTCTGTATCCAATTTTCTGGCCCAATGTAGGATTATTGCCATTGGCAATATGGATGCAAAGACAAGTGAAATCAATTCGGTTATTATGAATTGGGTCCAATTAAAGCTGAATCCGCTTGTAAATGGAGTTCCATCACATGCAAGGATTATACAGATAATCAGGAATAATGGGATTGTGATTATAGGAGGATTTGTAAAAATGGAGATTGTATCAGCTATTTTAAGTTTCTTTTCATCAGTTTCATCATATCTGTTTTCTGTATTGATGTCCTTTAAGCCAAACAATTACTTTCCTCCTTAACTTAATAAAAATAGTCTTATAAAATGCGTTTAATTAATATTATTCAAATAATCTTATATCCTTTCAATTATTAATATTTTCTTAAAAAATTTTTTGAAAGGGATTATTTCCAATGGTCCGATTTTCTAATTTTTTTCTTAAAAATTTTTAATTTTCATCATTACTTATATAAGTAACTTATACCAATATATAATATATTATATCAATTTAAGGTTATTATTATGGTTTGACAGAAATTTCTATTTTAGTGAATGATTTTCTAAAAAGTTACGTTTTGAGTAATTTTTCTATGAAGATTTTATTTTAAAGTTTTGAATAATCTTAAATTATATTGTTTTATTTTAATTTTTTATACTAATTACTTATCAAAAAATTATTTATCAATTTTATCAGGTGTTATAAATGAGTGAGGTATCCTCAAAGGAATTATATGAGTTTAAAAAGTCATTAAAGGAATTGGCTGAAAAGAAAGGAAAGGGAACAGAGCTTGTTTCCATGTACGTTCCTCCAACAAAGCAATTAAGTGATATCATCAAGCAGATGAGGGATGAATTAGGACAAAGTGCTAACATCAAGAGTAAAACCACTCGTAAGAATGTTCAATCAGCTATTGAGGTAATCATGCAAAGAATCCGTATGATTACAAACGATAACAAGGAATTGCCGAATGGTTTTGTATTGTTCGTTGGTATGATTCCTAAAGGTGGTCCTGGAACTGAAAAGATGGAAACTGTAGTTATTGAACCTCCTGAAGAGATCCAAACTTACAGATACATTTGTGACAGCACCTTCTTCCTTGAGCCTTTAGAGGATATGATTGCTTCCAAGGAAGTTTATGGTATTGCTGTAATTGACAGAAATGAGGCAACTATCGCTACATTGAAAGGTAAAAGGATTAATGTTGTAGCTAACTTAACTAGTGGTGTTCCTGGAAAGCATAAGGCAGGGGGACAATCACAAAGAAGGTTCGATAGGGTCATTGACCAATTGGCTCACGAATTCCTGAAAAGGATAGGCTCTCACATGGATGATGAATTCCTCCCTATCAAGGATGACTTGAAGGGTATTGTTCTTGGTGGTCCTGGTGGTACTAAAGAGGACTACTATAATGGAGATTACATGCATTATGAGCTTAAGGATAAGGTAATCACCACTGTAGACACTTCTTATACTGGTGAATTCGGTATTAGGGAAACAATAGACAAGGCATCTGGTGCTTTAGAGGAATTAGGGGTTATCCAAGAGAAAAAATTAGTACAAAGATTCCTTGCGGAGTTAAGAGATGACCACGGTTTATATTCCTATGGTGAAAAGGAAGTCAGAACCAATTTGCAGATGGGTGCAGTTGATGTTCTTTTGCTTAGTGAAGACTTAAAATCCAAAAGGTTAACATTGGATTGTCAAGCTTGCGGATTCCATGCAGAAGTCACTCAAAAGGAAGGCCAAAAGGTAGAGGACTTAACTTGCCCTCAATGTAATGAGAAAATGAAAATCACTCAAGAAGAAGATCTAATCGAGGATTTAGCTAATATCGCTGAGGATTTAGGTTCTAATGTAGAGATCATTTCCACTGAAACTGAAGAGGGAAGCCAATTGTATAGGGCTTTCGGTGGAATCGGTGCTATCTTAAGGTATAATGTAAGATAATTTCCGAGGTGTTTTTATGAAAAATGAAAATTTCGGTTTGGTTTTAAGCACTAAAGACAGTGATGAGAAGAAGACCGCCCGTATCATCGGAACAGATTACTTCATCTTGATGGATTTGGACTTGAATGATGATGTTGACGTTAAGGTTCAAGACAAGATTCCCCTTGGAAAGGATAGTGCTTTTGTCAAGCAGGAAAGAGCTCACTTAAGCTATGATGACTTAAGCAAGGACCAGGAATTTGAAACAGAGAAAGCTGTCTACAGCATTGTAACTGCCAATGAGCCAAAATACGTAAAGTTCTTCAATGAACAAAGCAAGGAAGCTAGCAAATTGCACTTTTTAGATGGCATAAGCAGAAAGTTAGGTTCTAAAATATTGACTGAAAAAGAGCTTAACGGTGACTTTGAAAGCTTTGAAGACATTGACAATAGAATCAGCTTTATTGAAAGCTCTAAGGAATTGATTGTAAAAAGAGTTCTTTATGAATTGATTGAACTTCCTAAAGAGAAAAAGGGAAGACCATCCTATTTATTCACTATTGTCAAAAGATCCAACAAGAAAGAAGTTCAAGAGTATGATGAATTCGTTACTGATGACAGCCGTTTCATTGAAATGATTAAGGAAAAAGGACTTCTTGAAAAAGAGGGAAAACGTATCAGATAATTGTTTTTCTCTTTTACTTTTTATTTTTAGCTATTTTTATTCCTTCATCTTTTTTATTTTTTCATTTATTTTCTATTTTTCATTTTTCTATTTTTAATTATTTTTTGTATTTTTCCATAATGCTTAAAAAAAGCTATTTCCCATATCATAGGGGGGTGTGGGGATTAACAAATATATTGAGTTTAGGGTTTTTATGTTGAGTATGTAATTATTTGGATCGATTCATTGAGTGAAAAATGCTTAATAAGTCGTTTAGCCTATAATTCTTTAAAGGTATTTTATAAATGTTAATCCCATACCTTATTTTGTTCTTATTCTAATTTAAATCTTTCTATTTAGTTTCTAAACGATTATAATTTCTTATTTTTAAATAAAAATTGATTTTAACTTGTTATTTTTATTTTAATTAGCATATTGATTTTATTTCATCATTTTTAAAATTCTTATTATATTCATATCAAGTAAT
>JAEEWY010000086.1 GCA_016291275.1 Methanobrevibacter sp.
ATTTCGAACTTACTTTTCATTTTTTTAATTTTTTTATTTATTTTAATTCTATTTTTTATATTTTCATACTCATTAAATGGCCTGTGATGAACCCTATGAGCTCTGATACGTGATGAATGATGGGCGATCTGAGGCCATTTCATTTTTCTATTTTTTATTCTTATTTTTTTAATTTTTTCCACTTTTTTAAGTTTATCTAACTTATTTTTCCTCGATTTATTCAATTTTAACCTATTCTTTTACATAAACTATATTTAAAATAAAAATTATAAATATAAACTAATGTTTGGTAAAGATAAAAAAGAAGAATTTCATGAAAAAATATTATACGAAGCACAACCTAATATTTTTGTCTATTCAAAAGGAATTTTAATATCAATGTTTGTGTTGGGATTTTTATTTTTCTTGTATTCTGCTGGAATTCAATACATTGGGAACATGAATGTCTATTTGATTGAATCAACCAAAGTTCCAATGACACGCTATTTTGCAATAGCTGTGTTTATCCTAATTATGATTGTATTATTATACATCATCTTAAAGCTTTTAATCTGGACTTCAATCAAGTATACAATCACTGAAAGCAGAGTGATTGTTGAAAAGGGTATACTCTTGCAAAAGAAAAACTACATGCCTTTCAACACTATTCAGGATGTTAGCCGTTCCCAAAGTCTTCTTGGAAAAATATTTTCAGTAGGCACTATAACATTATACAGTGCTTATGATGGAAAAGATATGGAATTAAAGGATGTTTCCAGCCCTAAGAAGATTGAAGACATCATTTTCGAGAATATGAGAGGAACCCATTTAAGAACTCGCAATTTTTACGATGATGATTTCAATTCCAATTTCAATCCAATTAGGCCAAATCATGAACCTGGCCATTATAGACGTATGGAAGATTTAGATGATTTGGAATTGGTTGATGCTAAAGAGCGTAAAAGACAGCTTAGGGAAATAAGACGTCAAGCTAAACAATCCAGAAACAATCCAAATTACAATTCCAATTATAATGCTCCATATGGCTCCAATGATCCTTATTATGATGATTATAACAGTTATAATGATTATGGCGGTTATGATTATGATGATTATTCAAGAGATAGGAACTATAGGGAAAGCAGAGCTCCTAGAGATAATTACAATAATCAATATGATTCCAGAAGGAGACCTGATTCACATCATCATCAGTATTCCGGAGCTATTAAAGACTCTTATTCAAGAAATCCTGATAAATACTTTGCAAACAATTATGAGGAATTCCATCAAAACAATCTAGATGCTCAAAGGGATTATGATGATTACATCCAAGGCAGAAATCAGTATGCTGAGGATTATAACCAAGAGCCTCAAAAGGTAGAAAAGAAATCCAAAGGCCTTTCAAGATTCAATCCATTTTCAAGCAATAAGGATGAAGATATTTATGAAGATATCTCTGATGCTGAGTTTGATACCACTATAAATCAGGCTATGCATGATATGGATGATAACATTAAATTCCAACCATCCAATGATAATCGCTTTAGAGATGATTATAATCATGGACCTAGAGGGCATGATAGGGCCTATGATAGAAATTATGATGGCTATGATGACAGATACTATGATGACTACTCTGATAGAAATGCTAATTCCCATAGATATCAGGATTCAAGACCTTTAAGGGACAATTATAATAATCCTAATCATTATGATAATCGTCATGATAGCTATAATCAAAGGGATTATAGGCAAAATGAGAATTATAGGAAATCTAATTCAAGAAATCAGTATGGCTCCAATTCTCATTATGATGCAAATCATACAAGAGCATACTCTGGTGATGGTGAGATAGATTATAAGTATATGAGTCCTAGAGAATCCAGGAAAAGGTCTGGACGCAATTCCAGCTCTCACTATGATGATTATAATCACTATAGGGATGAATCTGATGCAGAATTGTCTGGAAAGGATAATAAAAACAAAACTTCCGATGATCTCTTTGAAAAGCATTCCAGAAAATTCAGGAGATAATTCTTATTGTTTTTATTAATTTCAATTCTTTTTTAATTTTTATTTTTTAATTTTAAAATTCTGAAGCTCTTTTATTTCAATATGTGGGTTAACTATGAGTTTTGATTATGATGTCACTATCATTGGAGCAGGCCCTATTGGTTCTACCTTGGCTTATGAATTGGCTAAAGAGGATATCAATGTCTGTCTGATAGATAAGAAGAAAGTAATAGGATTGCCTTTGCAATGTGCAGGCATAATCAATAAAAGAGTTTTGGATGTCAATCATTTTCCAGATGAATTAATATTGAATAAGGCTAAAGGAGCTGTCTTACACAGTAAAAATCATAGCTTAAGTGTTTCTAAAGAGGAAGACCAAGCCATAATAATCGATAGGGTTGCATTGGACCAATTCCTTTACAACAGAGCTATTGAAAATGGTGCCCATTCATATTTGTCTTCTAAAGTTGTAGCTATTGATGATGTGGAAGGAAAAGTCTCATTTCAAATTGAATCAGCTGAAAAAAGCATAAGATCCAAAATTATTGTAGGTGCAGATGGGCCTCTTTCAATTGTTTCCTCTGCATTTGGAAATGATTTCGATTATTATTGTGCAAGCCAATATTTAGTTAAAATTGAAGAAGACAACAAAAATATGTCCTTTGTAGACTTATATGCATATGGGGATTTATTCCCAGGATTCATTTGGCAAATTCCAGTCAGTGAAAATATATTTAGAATTGGATTGTTTTCAAATTATGATTATAAAAGACAAAATGAAATCTTAAATGATTTCCTAATGAATGACTTCCAATATGAAAAGTATGAGATAATTGAAAAGTATAAGGGCAAGATTCCTATTTACAATAAGGAAAATAAACTGTTTAAAAACAGAGCTTTGATTATTGGTGATGCTGCTTCACAGGTTAAGCCAACTACTGGAGGTGGCCTATTAATAGGTTTTGAAGCGGTTGAAATAGCAAAAAATGCCATTATCAAGGCTTTAAATTCAGAGGATTTCAATTCTTTAAACCTTGAAAAGGAGACTCATGATGACAGCAAGATATTACAGGATTGTCTCAAATCTTATCAAGAGGATTTTGAAGAAAGATTCATAAAGGAATTTTCCTATCAGTTTAAGGTTCAAAAAACATTGTGCACATTGTCAGATGATGATTTGGATTATTTCTTTGAAAAGCTAATAGAAAAGGAAGCAGATAAATTGATATCTGAGTATGGGGATATGGATAATCAATCAATACTTGTTAAGGAATTCTTGAAAAGAGGTTTGGTTCTTTCATTATTGCCAGCTATCCATAAACGTGAATTGGCTAAAATTTGGTTATTATAACTTATTGAATAATTATTATTATTGATTGAAAAATTAATGTTATGCTTATTAAAATACTTATTATTGATTTAAAAATTGGAGATAAAAAATGGATTTATTGTTAATCTTATCACAGGAACATGACAAACTACCATTGGCTGAACTTAGAGCAGTTTTGGAAATTGAGGAAATAGAGACAGAAATGGAAATAGTTTGTCCAGGATTGCTTATTTTAAGAAATCTTGATGAAGATGTTTTTGATGATTACTACAGAATCTTTGTTAAAAGGTTAGGTTACACTCATGAGGTTCATCAATTGATTGATGAATGTGATTATGAAGACTTGGACAGTGCTGTCAAAGCTATTGACTGGTCAGAATACGTTGATGAGAACTTTGCAGTTAGAGTGAAAAGATTCAGCACTGAAATAGATACAGTAGCTACTGAAAGAAGAGTGGGTCATTTGATCTTAACAAGCACTGAAAACATTTCAGTTAACTTATCCAATCCAAAATCATTCATTAGAGTCGTAGCACATCATAGTCATGTCTATTTATGTTTCGGTAAGTATCAGCTCAATAAGAAGTATTTTGAAGAGATGAAACCTCATAAGAGACCATTCTTCCACCCTGGGTGCATGAGTCCTAAACTTGCTAGATGCATGGCTAATTTAGCTAGAGTCAAGGAAGGTGATACTGTGCTTGATCCTTTCTGCGGTACTGGAGGAATCCTTATTGAAGCTGGTCTTATTGGATGTAAGGTAATAGGTTGTGACATTGATTGGAAAATGAAAAAAGGAACTGCAACCAATTTGGAATATGCCGGAATCACAGACTATAAGACTCATGTTGTTGATGTCCGTGAACTTGAAATGTATGAAGAGGTTGATGCAGTTGTTACAGATCCTCCTTATGGAATTTCCACAACCACTTGCGGTGAAGGCACTTCTGGAATATTCAGTGAATTCCTGCAATCAATTGAACACAGTATGAAGAAAGATGCACTTTTAGTCATGGCTAGTCCGCATACATTAGACATCGATTCACTGCTCAATGATGTAGGGTTCGAATTATTAGAAAGGTATGAGATTAAAATGCATAGAAGCTTAACTCGTATCATTTCTGTGATAGCTAAAATTCATTAAATTGAATCATTTTATTTTTTTAATTAATTATTAGTTTACAATGTAGATAACATAGTAAACATTTTTATTTTTATTCTATTTTTCTTCTTTTTTTATCCTATTATAATCATTCTTTAATTTTATTTTTCTTCTTTTTCTGTCAAAAAAAATGATTAAAATAAAAATAGCTAAGAAATTTTTAAAATAAGATAAAAAAATTTTTAAAAATATTAAAAAGAGTAAAAAAAGTTTTATCAAGGTTCAAAACTATCGGAACCTTGAATTGTTAAATAAATTAGTGTAATCCACAGCCTACACATTCATGTGCAGGAATGCCGATTTCCTGTTCTTCATCGACTATTTCCTGTTTCAATTCTTGAACAGTAACTGAAATAAATGAGTATTCAGGTTTTTCAATCACTGGTGAAATTCCCTTAAAGTAGCAGTGGATATTTCCAGTGCATGCAATGTCAATGAGAATTGGTTCAGGGATTTTAAATCCTTTAAAGTATGATTCAATATCGCTGATTTGATCTTTAGGAACTCTGAGGTTAAAAGACATCATTCCATCTTCTTTTGTTCTGATTCCAACGTGTGCTTGATTTACTAATAATTCATTACCGTATTCCTGTTTAAATATTACGCAGTCTTCTCTATTTACCATACTAGTCCCTCCATTTATTTTATCATTAGTTTAATGTATTTGTCAGTATAATGTAAATTTTAAAATTTTTATTATTTAGTATACTATTATTGTTTTATTTAATATAAACTTTTTTATAAAAATCATTTTAAATTTTAATTTTCTTGTTGAAATTCCATGAAATTTTCCTTTATTTTCAAAAAATATAACCATATCAAGTCTTTATTTCAATATCGCTTGAATAATATTCTTAATTTAGTTAATAAAGCAAAATCTCTTAATTTTATTATTTTTTTATAGTTTCTAAGTGGTTTTTACCATAATATTTATATTAGTTTAATTACAAATCTATTGAATGCTATGTATTATATAATTATTTATATAATAATATGAAATTAAAGAGATTATGTAAAATTTATATAAATATGGCATTTTAGAAAAAAATTAATGTACAAATTGAATTTATTTAAAAAACAAAAATCAAAAGATGGTTAAAATGAGTGACGTAAACAAAGATATCGGAATGAGAATTAGAGAATTAAGAGAATTGTCCGATATTACAACAGAAGAAATTGCTAAAGAACTTGATGTAGACGAAGAAACTTATATTTCATATGAAAATGGTATTATTGACATTCCAGCTAGTTTCTTATACCAAATTGCACAGATTTTCAATGTTGATTTAGCTTTGATTCTTACTGGTGAAGAAACTCGTATGACTTATTTTGATGTAACAAGAGCAGACAAAGGTTTTGCTGTTGACAGAAGGAAAGAATATAAGTATGAAAACTTATGTAAGAAATTTGTTCATAAAAAAGCTGAAATGTTTATTGTAACTGTTGATCCTAAAGAAGATGCTATTCCTTCTTTGAATTCACATGCAGGTCAAGAATTTAACTATATTCTTGAAGGAACCGTTAAAATATTCATTAAAGACAATGAGATTATTTTAAACGAAGGAGATTCTATATTCTTTGATGCAACTTGTGAACATGCAATGATTGCTTTAAATGATGAAAAAGCTAAATTTTTAGCTGTAATTATGTAATTAAAATAGAATATAAACAAACAACTGAAATAATGAATATTTAACAAAAATTTACAATAAAATAAGAAGGATTAATGGCTATATTCAAGGGGAGTATTAGCTTAGATTAAAATAGAGTGATAAAATGACATCTTTAATAGGAAACTTTGTAAACAGAGTTGATTTTAAATCGTACAAGGATTTTTACGATAATTTTGAATTTACTGTACCAAAGGA